>DNGD01000132.1 GCA_003486725.1 Rhodospirillaceae bacterium | reverse complement strand
AGGGTCGCGAAAAAAGAAGCTGGATTTAATCAATGCAACTAATCCGCAGTGGAACGATTTGTGGGAAATAATAGTTCAGTAATTTTTCTGTGGCCCTTTTCCTCCGTCATTTCACTCCCCCGTCATTGCGAGGCTTGATCGCGANNTCCCTGCGGTCGCTCGCAATGACGGAGGTGGTGGATTGCCGCGTACCCCAAGCGGGGTGCTCGCAATGACGGAGGTGGTGGATTGCCGCGTGGCACTTCGTGCGGGATGACGAGTGGGGCAGGTAAGAGGTTTGCTCTCTAGCCCCTCATCCCTTACTTACACTTCAACTTCGCGCGTTCCTGCTCGGCGCGGGCGCGGACAGTCGGCGCGGCGTTGGGATATTTGCTTTTCAGCGCCGACAAAGCGGCGCAGGCATCGTCCCTTTTCTCGATCGAGCCTAAAGACATCGCCATCTTCAACAGCGAGTCCGGCGCCTTGGTGCCTTTGGGGTTTTGCTGATACGCATCGGCAAACGCAATCGCCGCATCGCCGAACTTGCCGCGCACATAGTGCGTCTCGGCATACCAATATTTCGCGTTGTCGATCAGCTTGTCGTTCCCGTACTTGGTGATAAAGCCCTTGAACGCTTTTTCGGCTTCCTCGTAATTGGCTTGGCGCAGCAGGCCAAAGGCGCGGTCATATTGCTCCTGCGCCGTCAGGCCGTAATCATCGGGCTTGACGGGAAGCGGCGGGGCCTTGGCGTTCGCCACTGCACCTGTAATTTGATCACCGCGCACTTTCACGCCGCCCAATGTGCCTGTGACGGCGGGTTGTTCGACAGCGGCGGGTTCTTCGCCTTCTGCTCCAGCCTGCGCCGGTTGCGGCACCATGACAGTGGCGGTGGGTGGCGGCGCGCTTTCCAAACGAGTTAGGCGCATATCATAATCAGCCTGCATCTTTTGCAGCGCCATATCCATGCGGCGCATGCCGAAATCAACTTGTTCAACTTTGCCGGTCAGCGCGCGGAGTTGATCCTCTACCGCCGACAGGCGCGTTTCCATCCCCGTGGTGGCCGCAAGATTGGGGCGTGGCGGCGCATACTCTTCGTCGTCCTGCGCGAGCGTCGGCGCGGCGGCGATCATCAGGGCAACGGCAAACGCGGAAGTGGCAAGGAGCAAACGCTTAAACATGGTGGAACAATCCTTATCGAATCAGTTGACTTTTTCATCATAACGCGGCGCGCAGGAAAACCAACTGCGTTAACGGGGCTTGTCTCGATCACCAAAGATCGCGGTGCCCACCCGAACATGGGTCGCACCCGCGGCAATGGCTTCTTCAAAATCCGCGCTCATCCCCATACTCAGTTCCGCAAGGCCGAGGCGGGTGGCCATCAAGCGGAGCTGGGCGAAGTGAGGCGCAGGATCTTGATCCACAGGAGGAAGACACATTAATCCGTCAATTTTAAGGCCTAGCTCGCGGCAAAGGGCGATGAAGGCGTCGAGATTTTCGGGAAGGACGCCAGCCTTTTGCGGCTCGGCGGCAATGTTGACCTCGATGTAAAGACGCGGGAAGCGCTCCTGCTTTTTCATTTCGGTTGCCAAAGCGTCGGCCAGCTTGGGGCGGTCCAGCGTCTCGATTACGTCAAAAAGCCTAATCGCCTCATGGACTTTGTTGGTCTGGAGGGGGCCGATCAGGTGAAGCTCCAGATCAGGAAAACGGCTCTTGAGCGGGGCGAATTTGGTTGCCGCCTCTTGCACCCTGTTCTCCCCAAACATCCGCTGACCAGCGGCAAGCGCCGCCTCAACGGCCTCAATCGGGTGGGTCTTGCTGACGGCCACAAGGGTGACGGCGGCGGGCGGCCGTCCGTTTTTTTGGCAAGTTTCTTCGATTTTTGCGGTAATGAGGGCCAGATTTTCGGCGATGTGGGTCATGGCCGTCAAAATAAGGATGCTCAGAGCGTTTGACAACCGCTTATTAGAAACGCAAATTACCCCCACCTAGAACTTGCTCATAATCTCGCTCCGGCGTTGGCTTTTTGACCGTTTTCTGCGCTTCCGTTCCGCACGTACTTTGATGTACGCTTGCGTTACGGTTCTCGAAAACGAGCAAAAATCCTTAGCCGGAACGAGATTCTGAACAAGTTCTTCAGTTTTTATCTTTTGGAGTGATGATGTCATACTATCAGGGTCGTACGGGTGAGTGGGAAATGGTGATCGGGCTTGAGGTTCATGCTCAGGTGACCTCCAAGGCCAAGTTGTTTTCCGGCGCTTCGGCTGCCTTTGGTGGCGCGCCCAACGCGCATGTCAGCCACGTGGATGCGGGCTTTCCCGGTATGCTGCCCGTCATCAACAAATATTGCGTCGAGCAAGCGGTGCGCACGGGGTTGGGTCTGAAGGCGCAGATCAACTTGACGTCCGTCTTTGATCGTAAAAACTATTTCTATGCCGATTTGCCGAACGGCTATCAGATCAGCCAGTTCACCCAGCCGATCGTCGGCAAGGGCGAGATCATTCTGGATTTGGAAGGCGGCAAGTCGCGCACCGTCGGCATCACGCGGCTGCATCTGGAGCAGGATGCGGGCAAGAGCATGCATGACCAAAGCCCCACGGAAACCTTTGTGGATTTGAACCGCGCGGGCGTCGCGCTGATGGAAGTCGTGTCCGAGCCGGANNGTGCGTTACTTAGGCACCTGCGATGGCAATATGGAGGAAGGCTCCATGCGTTGCGACGTGAACCTTTCCATGCGCCGCAAGGGCGTGGAGACTTTGGGCACGCGCTGCGAGATCAAGAATGTGAACTCCATCCGCTTTGTGATGCAGGCGATCGAATATGAAGCGCAGCGTCAGGTAGAGATTCTGGAAGATGGCGGCGCGATCAAACAGGAAACGCGTTTGTGGGACACCGCCAAGGGCATCACGCGCCCGATGCGCTCAAAGGAAGAGGCGCATGATTACCGTTATTTCCCCGATCCCGATTTGCTGCCTTTGGTTCTGGATGCGCAGTGGGTGGAAGATATCAAAAAGACGCTGCCCGAACTGCCGGATGAAAAGAAACAACGTTTCATCAGCGAATACGGCCTAACCAATTATGACGCGTCGGTGCTGGTGGCCGAAAAAGCGACCGCCGATTTCTTTGAGGTTGTGGCCAAGGGCCGCGATGGCAAGCTGGCCGCGAACTGGTTGACGAGCGAGCTGTTTGGCGTTTTGAATAAAATGGGCAAGTCGATCGAGGAAAGCCCCATCAGCGGCGAAGCCTTGGGCGGCCTTATTGAACTCATCAGCAACGACACGATTTCGGGACGCATCGCCAAGGATGTGTTTGCCGACATGCTGGCAACCGGTAAATCCGCCGCGCAGATCGTGGAAGAAAAAGGTCTGCGTCAGGTGACGGACACCGGCGCGATCGGCGCGGAAATCGACAAGATTTTGGCGGCGAATGCTGACAAGGTTGCGGAATATCGCTCTGGCAAGGACAAGCTGTTCGGCTTCTTTGTCGGCCAAGTCATGAAGGCCACGGGCGGCAAACTCAACCCCGCGATGTTGAATGATATTTTGAAAGAGAAGTTGAAGGGGTAACCTTGCTACAAAGATAGGGACTGATTCTCGCTTAAGGACACAAACCCATTCCCAAAAACACGCTTGAAAACTCTTTCGGCACGCCATCCCGTGCAATGCGTAGGCGCGACCATTTTAATGCCCTCATTTTTGAGCGCATTGGCGCACTGATACACCTCCTCGATTTTGGATCTGAAAAGATGAAGCCCGCCGATAACGCCATAAACAGGCATATTGAAGGCTTCTTTTGCCTTTCTTGCGATGGCCAAGATACTGGGGTGGGAACAGCCAACCAAAATCGTTAGCCCCTTCGATCCTTTGATCACGATAAAGTGCTCGGCAATTGGTTTGCCGTTAAACTCACCCATGATTTCACCGGATAACAGGACGCCCTCTTTGAGCGTCTTGATCCCCGCTGTGTCGATCACACACCCGCCGCATGAAATGACCCGGGATTTCACAGCGCTTTTGGCAGTGGGAGGTAAGTAAACGTCAAGTCCTGGACGCTTTTCAAGAAACGTCCATAGGCCGCCAATATGATCCCAATGATCGTGCGAGATTACAACGGACTGAATAGATGCAATATCGACATGTGCTTTGCGTAGTTTCCGCGCAAGCATAGGATAGTTGCCGAAGGTGTCAAAAAGAATGGTGTCGTCGATAAGATAGGAAAGTCCCCAGTAACCGACCCACTTTTCCCAAGGTCTCGATCCTGACGCGATAAGTTTAATATTCATGCCCGATGACCCCTAAAAGATGAAGGGGCAAGATTATATCCTGCCCCTTCAGATGACAACCTCCTAACGCGCAAGTCGTAAATGCGCGTTTCCTTGTTTTTGCGTGCCACTTGCTGGAGCGGTCGGGTTTTCAAAACATGATCTGCCAAAGAAAACAAAGTAGGTTGGCAAATCAAGGCCATAAAACGCGGTGGCAACCTTGTGGCCATCCAGCACGTTATCAAGCGAACACAATGGATAGATGCCAACGTGAGACGTAAAATTGTCTTTTGTCTTGTTGTTGGTAATATCATATCGGATCGCTCGCAACGTCGCCGCATTGCCCGCCGCGCAATTGGGCTTGTCGTTTGCTAAAACAACAATTCTTTCGTTGCCGACGACCATTTCCCAATTGTTGCCGTTTTTGACAAACTGCCCGCCACCCTCTTTCTTCTTTGTCTTGATGTGCCGTTTGAAGCGATCCGCCATATTTTTCTCGCTGCAATAATGAAGAGCCATTTCGCGGCCAAGCCTTTCGGAGTAGCGCAGCAATAGATCATTCATTTTTGGTGGAATAATATAGGGGCTTACAGCTTTCTTTCGATAGGCATTCTCGTGCCCCTCATCTGTTCCCGCATCCTTTTCCATGTAAAAATCATTGAGTGGGACAAGAAACTCGGCGCGTTTGCTTTGCGCTTCATGCAAATGGGCGACAAGGCCGAGCGCAACATCAGCGGATTTTGCCACTTCATCGCTGATATATAGCCTGTCTTTCAGGTTTACGACGGTGTGACCGCCCGCGATCATGGCCTTATTGGTCATTTCTTTGGCAGCCAGTTTTGCTATCGTTGCAACGGTTAGATTTACGTCCCCTGTGTAGGCATCTTCATAAACCTTTTCGATCCCATTTTTCGCTGCCCTAAAGACAACCAAAATGTCGTCGCCCGTCCACGACTTAGTGCAGTTGCATTTGTAATCAGAATAAATTGTTGGGTTAATGTTTAAGGACTCGTAATTTGTGATTGCCTGTAATTTTATAATAGACAAGATTCCCCCTATGGTGTGCTGCTGGTTGTGTTTTTAATAAAAAGACGCCCGTGCTGTTATATGTCGCGGGCGCCTTCTTGACTTGCTTCTACTTCTTTTCAGGTCGTGCTTCCTAGAGTGCTTCCTTCTTTCGTATGCTTCCTTGAGAATCAGGCTTGTTGTCTCACTTCGTGATGAATATCGAAATCGCTCATCATCGCTGAAAGTTTGCGGTGGCGGCCCCGTGTGGGGACGGCCTCGGCGCTGGGGTTCGGGGTGGGGCTTGTGGCCATCACGCCTTGCAGTTCGGCCAAGCAGCGTTGCAGCGTCATGACTTCGCGCAGTTCGCCGCGGTCGCTGATTTGTATCATGGCCAGTTTGTTCTCGATCATATCGACAAGAACCGAAGCTGTGTTTTTCGAGAGCATCATGACCCCCTCCTGTTTATAAAACCCTTGTGCGTACCTATTGCTTTTAATATCTCTATTATTCGCCTAAAAACTTAAAATATATTGAATAAAATGCTGTATATTATCGTTAACGTAACAAATATTTCGGGGCTTGAATCCGCGCAGCAAAAGGCCTGTTGGTTAATGGCGTTTCGCCTTGCCAAAGGCAGGGTCGTTCCCCACAAGCCCAAAGTGTGATAGACTGGTCGTTCTTGCCCGCCCTTTCTTCCGCCGCAGCCCTCGTCAGCAGCGTCCCGTGTTTCTTGTTCATCAACACCAGATTAAAGGAGGATGAAATGCAAAAGACAACTTTCCTGCGATTGACTTGTTGGTGTCTGTTTCTCGCCCTTGCAGGGGCGACCGCGCTTTCTCCTACGCTGGGTCACGCCGCAGGTTATGCTGCGCCGCCAGCCAAGCCTTCGGTACCGCCGTCAGCGGCGGGTGACGTCGCGGCCCAGCCCGCAGAAAAATTCATTCAGGGTCTGGGCGACAGGGCGATCAAGGTTATTGCCGACAAGACTCAATCGCCGGAAGAGCGCGATCAGAAATATCACCAACTCCTTCGTGAGGCCTTCGACATCGCCGCCATCGGGCGTTTTGTTTTAGGGCGCTCCTGGCAGATCGCGACGCCGGAACAGCAACAGGAATATTTGGCGCTGTTTGAAAAGATGGTTGTTAAAATCTATGGCAACAAACTCAACTTCTATTCCGGTGAAAGCTTTCGCGCCGCAGGGTCACGTCAGGAAGGCAGTCAGGGTGTTGTTGTCAGCAGCGAGGTCGTCTATCCCGACGGAAAGCCGCCGTTGAAGATTGATTGGCGCGTGATGCCAAAGGGCGGGAGTTTTGCCATCCATGACGTCGTTGTGGAAGGGGTCAGCCAGAGCATCACGCAACGGCAGGAATATGCTTCGATCCTTCAACGTAACGAGGGCAAAATCGAAGCCCTGCTCGTGGAAATGCGCGCCAAGGTGCTGAAGGATAGCCAGTAGGCCGTTTCCAGCCTTATGCTCGTCCGATCTGTGCGGCGATAGATGTGACGCGGTCGCGCAGATGGTTGACGGCGGCGACCATCAGATCTTCATCCGCCTTGCGCCCTGCGACGGACAGTTTGCGCGTTTCAATCAGCTCATCCGCCAGCAGCAAGCAGGTGAGCATAAACAGGCGCGTTTCGCTGACGTTCGTTGCCTTGCCGGCGATTTCGTTAATCTTGCTGTCCACCAATCTGACGATCTCGGTGAGCTTGCGCTCTTCGCCCGGGTCGCAGGCGACGATATATTCACGGCCATGCAAGGTGACGCCGACCTTTGTGGTCATGTGCGCTGTGCTTTCTGCCTTGGGGGGTACTTTGGACATGCGGGCGTTCCTTATCTCTTCAGGATTTTTTCGACATGGTCGATGGTTTGATCAAGGCGCAGCGCGACCTTTTGCGTGATGGCCAGCGTGCCGGCCTCGCGCGAGCGACCTTGTTTGATGATGTCATTTAGCTTTTTGTGAGACTCGGCGCGGCCCGCCGCATCAAGACCAACCTTGTCCTCAAGATCCGAAATGGTCTCGTCCAGCTTTTCAAGGGCGACTTTGAGGCGTTTCATATCATAAGGTCCTTTCGAATCGTCTCGATCCCGTTCTAATCCTGTGAGCCTAAGGGAAAAAGCTTAGCCTCGTCAATATAGGAAGCGGCAATTGTTAACGATATTAACGGACTTGCGCCACCGGTCTTTTTCCGGCATTTTGCCCCATCCTTTCCTTTATGTACAAGAGATTATCTCATGGCCGCTTTGCTCGCTTCCGATCCGCTTCACAAACCTATGGCCAATGCCGTCCGCGCTTTGGCGATGGATGCCGTCGAAAAGGCCAAGTCCGGCCATCCGGGGATGCCCATGGGCATGGCCGATGTGGCGACGGTCTTGTGGCGTCATTACCTGCGCTTTGACCCCCAGAACCCCACATGGCCGGATCGCGACCGCTTTATCCTGTCGGCAGGGCATGGCTCGATGCTGCTTTACGCGCTCGCCTACCTGACCGGATTTCCCAAGATGACCTTGGAGCAGATCAAGAATTTCCGCCAGCTGGGCAGCCACACCCCTGGCCATCCCGAACATGATCTGGAAATTGGCGCGGAAATGACCACCGGCCCCTTGGGGCAGGGCATCGCGACCTCCGTCGGCTTTGCGCTTGCCGAGCGTATCTTGAATGCGCGGTTCAGCGACGATCTCGTCAACCACCGCACCTTTGTGATCGCCTCGGACGGCGATTTGATGGAAGGCATCAGCCACGAGGCCGCCTCGCTCGCGGGGCACCTGAAGCTGGGTCGCCTGATCGTCTATTATGATGATAACAAAATCTCGATCGACGGCTCGACCGATCTATCTTTTACCGAAGATGTACAGGCGCGTTTCCGCGCCTATGGCTGGCATGTGCTGGAAGTTGACGGGCATGATCCCGCCGCCATCGCGATGGCAACGGATGCGGCGCTCGCCACCACCGACAAGCCTTCGCTGATCGCGTGCCGCACCATCATCGGCTTTGGCGCGCCCAACAAACAGGGCACGTCCGGCTGCCATGGCTCGCCCCTTGGCGCAGAAGAAGTCGCCGCCGCGCGCGGTGTGCTGGGTTGGGATTCGCCCGCGTTTGAGATTCCTGCCGAGATTTTGGAAAACTGGCGCGCCGTGCGCACGCGTAGTGCCGCCGAACTCCCCGTGTGGGAAGAGCAACTGAACAAATCAGCCGAGCAGGATGCCTTCCGCTGCGCGATCGAGGGCGGTCTTTCGGCGAACGTCGATCAGGCCTTTATCGATTTCAAGCAGAAGATTGCCGCTGAAAAACCCAAGCATGCGACGCGCCAGTCGTCGGGCGCGGTGCTGGCCGCGATCCTGCCCGTGATGCCGGAGCTGATTGGCGGCTCTGCCGATCTCAGCCCCTCGAACAACACGCAGGTGAAGGGCTTTGGCCCCATCACCGCGCCGTTTTATGCCGGACATTACGTGCATTTCGGTGTGCGCGAACATGGCATGGCTGCGGCGATGAACGGCATGGCGCTGCATGGCGGCGTGGTTCCCTACGGCGGCACGTTTATGCAATTTGCGGATTATTGCCGCCCGTCCATCCGCCTTGCGGCGCTGATGCAACAGCGCGTCGTGTTTGTCATGACGCATGACAGCATCGGCCTTGGCGAAGACGGCCCCACCCATCAACCGGTCGAGCATTTGGCCGCGCTGCGCGCCATTCCGAATCTGCTCACCTTCCGTCCTTGCGATGGCATCGAAACGGCGGAATGCTGGCAGATTGCCTTGGAAAGCCGCACCGCGCCAAGCTTGCTCGCGCTTTCGCGTCAGGGCTTGCCGACCTTGCGTGATGGCAACGCCGAAAACAAATCCGCCAAGGGCGGCTATGTGATTTCCGAAGCCAACGGCCCCCGCGCCGTCACGTTGCTCGCCACGGGATCGGAAGTCATGCTGGCGATCAAGGCGCAGGAAATGCTACGGGAACAGGGCATCGAAGCCGCCGTGGTCTCCATGCCGTGCATGAGCTTGTTCGACAAGCAAGACGTCGCTTACCGCGCGTCCGTTCTGGGCACCGCCCCGCGCATCGCGATCGAGGCGGGCATCCAGATGTGCTGGGATAAATATCTGGGCGAGAAGAGCGCGTTTATCGGCATGTCCGGTTTCGGCGCGTCGGCCCCCGCCGAGGATCTTTACAAACATTTCGGCATCACCGCCGAGGCAACAGTGCAGGCAGCCAAAAAGCTCTGCGCGTAACCACAGAAGGGACCCGTCATGGCAAGAGAAGAAGGTCTTCATAAAATCGAGGTTCACGTCGCGGCGCTCTGTTTCGATCTTGAAAGCGAAGATACGACGCGTTGCCTGATCGCCAAGCGCGCGCCGCACCGTCAGCTTTACCCCAATCTGTGGGAATGCGGCGGCGGGCAGGTCAAGGCCGGCGAGTCTTTTCAAGAAGCCGCCCAGCGCGAGATCAAGGAAGAACTCGGCGTCGATGTCGACGTCCTTTTTCCCTATGGCGATTATGTCATTCCAACCGAAGACGGCGTCATTCCGGGCATCAAGTTTGTGTGCTCGGTCGATGGCACGCAGGATGTCGTTCTTGATCCTAAGGAATTCACCGACTATGCGTGGGTTTCGGAAGACGAGCTGGACGAATACGACTTCATCCCGGGCCTTGAGGAAGATATTGCCGAGAGTTTCCGGATTTTGGAGGAATGCTAACCTCCAACACCTGTTCTTATATAATCAACTTAATGGAGACCCCTTATGACAACACGCGTTGCGATTAATGGTTTTGGACGGATTGGCCGATTGATTTTGCGGGCGGCGATGGCGTCGGGCCGCAAGGATATCGAGTTTGTCGCGATCAATGATCTGGCGCCCGCACAGACCAACGCGCATCTTTTGAAATATGACAGCGTGCATGGCCGATTTGATGGCACGGTCGAAGTCGATGGCGAGGATCTGATCGTCAACGGCGTGCGCGTCAAGCGTTTGCAAAGCGCGGACCCCGCGCTGCTCAACTGGGGCGAGCTGGGCATCGATGTGGTACTCGAATGCTCTGGCCGCTACACAAAGCGCGGCGATGCCGCCAAGCATCTGCAAGCCGGCGCGAAGAAGGTGCTGATCTCCGCCCCCGCGACGGACGAGGATTTGACCGTCGTTTATGGCGTGAACCACCATGAATTGAAGGCCGCGCACACCATCGTTTCCAACGCGTCCTGCACGACGAACTGCCTTGCGCCCGTGGCCTATGTTCTCGACAAGACCGTCGGCATCTCGCACGGCTTTATGACGACGATCCATTCCTATACCGGCGATCAACGTGTGGTCGATGCCTCGCACAGCGATCTGCACCGCGCACGCGCGGCGGCGATGAACATGATCCCAACGTCAACCGGCGCGGCCAAGGCGGTGGGCAAGGTTCTGCCTGCGCTTAAGGGCAAGCTGGACGGCACGGCGATCCGCGTGCCTACGCCCAACGTGTCGGTCATCGACTTCAAGTTTGTGGCCAAGAAGGAAACAACGGTTGAGGAAATCCAGACCGCGATGAAGGCGGCTGCGGCGGGTGAGCTGAACGGCATTCTGGGCGTGTATGATGAGCCGCTGGTCTCCACCGATTTCAACCATGATGCGCGTTCTTCCATCTTTGCGCTGAACGAAGTCAGGGTGATCGAAGGCACCTTCGTGCGTATCCTCAGCTGGTACGACAATGAATGGGGCTTCTCGAACCGCATGGCGGACACGGCCATCGCGATGATGGCAGCAAAGTAAAGCTTGATTGATTTTGAAGACCAAAACCCCCGTCCCGTGAAAGCGTGGCGGGGTTTTTGTTGCTGGGAGACCCTTCCAGCGAAGAGCCATTTATGGTTAAGATATTGACATAACGATTCCGGTGTTTAAGGAACTATGACTGTTTCTGAAATAGGAATTGACGTTATATCAGTATCTGAATTATAACTTTGCTTGTGGTAGAAAAGCGAGGGGTTCTTAAATATGACCATTTTAGAATACAAAGCTGGGAAATATGAAGCTCAGTATGAATACCAGAGCTTCCTCCCAGAAGCCATACACCATGAATGGATATTTGACAGCCCCCAACTGCTGTATTTGCTTGGTCAAGCCGACCGCGCTTTGGGAGAGCTTAATGCCTTTGCTCAGCTTGTTCCAAATATAGAATTTTTTATCAGAACCTACGTTGCGAAAGAGGCAACGCAATCAAGCAGAATGGAAGGAACCCAGACAAGCATTGAAGATGCTTTTAAGGAAGAGGCTGATGTTGTACCAGAAAAACGAGATGACTGGTCTGAAGTTCAAAATTATATCCGTGCTATTAATTTTGCAATTGATAAGCTGGAGACATTACCTTTGTCCAATCGACTTTTAAAAGAAACCCATCAAGTTTTGATGGATGGGGTGCGTGGGAAAACAAAGCAACCCGGTGAATATCGTATTAGCCAGAATTGGATTGGGGTAAGTTTAAAGAACGCCGTTTT
>DNGD01000029.1 GCA_003486725.1 Rhodospirillaceae bacterium | reverse complement strand
CCCCACCTGCCACACCGGATCAATCAGCTGCTTTGGCGATGAAGAAACCGTCGATCTGTCTGTTCTCGCGAACTTGGAAAAAACCATTTTTGAGCGACAGCAAGCGGGCGCGAGCGATAAAAGCTATACGGCGTCGCTCTTTGCCGCAGGTCTGCCGCGCATGGCGCAAAAGGTCGGCGAGGAAGGCGTGGAAGTCGCGCTCGCCGCCACGACAGACCCTGCGAAATTGCCGGAGGAATCCGCCGATCTGATTTATCATCTTTTGGTTTTGCTTCGCGCCTGCGGGTTTGGCCTTCGCGATGTTTTGAACGTGCTCGCCGCGCGCACAAAGAAATCGGGGATTAGGGATTAACTACCCCCTAATCCACCGTCCCGGCTTTTATCGTCATCCCAGAAAACTTTCTCTTCGTGGCGAATGCCACGAAAGAAAGTTGATCTGGGACCCAGTTGCCCTATCCGCTTGCGACGTTGGCTGACATTTCATAATGGAGAAGCCAACTGGTTCCCTCGTCTATTTTCTTTCGTGCAAGAGTACGAAGAGAAAATGTCGTGGGATGACGAAAGATGAGGGCAAAAAGACTACAAAAAAAACCCGCCTCAAGGGGCGGGTCACGACCTCACAGACAAGGAGGACAAGCAAGGAGAGCTTACGCCTCCGTCTTCACCGGCTGAACATCGTCATGCTGTGGCAATCCTTCCGCAGTCAATCCAGAACGCAGATAGGCTACAACAGCCGCCGACGGTGTTTGCAACTGCTTCTCACCGGTCGAAGACAGATACTCGGCGATCATAATACCAGCCGCAGGATCAGACTTGATCCGCGGCGACAAGGCCACGCGTGTTACACCAGTCGATGCCGCCGCACTTTCGGCAGGCGCGGGCGCAGAAGCGCTGGCCGAATGAACGGTCACCCCTCCTGTATTTCCGCTAGCACCAACTGTCTCGAACATGGCCTTCCCTCATCTCGTTTTTATCTCGTCGTTTGGACGGAACAATAAAACCTGATCCGAAATAAACTTACCAAACACAGACGATTGTACCACATTTTTTTCTTCTTGACAAGTGATTCATCCCGTGATCCATGCGGCATTTCGTGCATATTTTGCTATCTGCCCTGATAAGCTTAGGTTTTATGTACAAATGTACGTTGAATGGCATAATGACGCGATCAAATTTTCATTCTTTGTTAATTCAGTTTAAGAGAACGTTAGGAATTGCACTTACTTGTCGTCTTCCCGCACGAAGAGACCGCGCGTGCAGCGCGGAAGCGCAGATGCGGGATCCAGATTGAAAGCTGATTTTACAAAGGCACAGGGCGGTTTTCCTTCTAAAAAAGAGATTTCAACTGGATCCCGCATCAGAGCGTCTCGCCTCCGGCGATCCGCTTGTGCGGGAAGACGATAAAAAAAACGAAAAATGGATTGCCGCGTCCCCCCGCTTTCGCGGGGTCCTCGCAATGACGGCGGTAGAGCGGCAAAAAATGCCGAGCTGTTTTTTCCACCGCACAACCGAAGTGGGAAAAAATTGCCTAGACGCGCGCAAACTTCTTAACACTCTTTCGCAAAACGCCGTGCTTTTTACGCCGTGTTTTAACGTATGCATCTGGCACGCTTCTCGCAACCTAAAGCCTGCCGTTAAGTTGATTTTCACGTTTGAAAGTCATTATGCGGCATCAACCCTCGCGGAAGGAGTCCGCTTTTACTCTTGAAAGGAGTTCTACTATGGCTATCGGTGACATCTCACTAAGTTCATCTGCACGTCAAAACCTGCTGTCTCTCCAAGGAACGTCAAAGCTCCTCGGTCAAACACAGTCACGTCTTGCTTCGGGTAAGAAGATCAACTCGGCACTTGATGGTGCTTCGTCCTACTTCTCGTCACAAGGCTTCCTAAACAGCGCAAACGATTTGTCAGCGTTGAAGGACAGCATGTCAACGGCTCTGCAAACCCTTAAGGCTGCTTCGGATACGATTGAATCACTTTCAACCGTTGTCGATCAGCTCAAAGGTATTGTTAACTCTGCTTTGCAGACAACCGACGCTTCTACACGCGCCGGCTTGGCAAATCAGTACAACGCCCTTCTGAACCAATTCGATCTGCTCGTCGCGGATGGTACCTTCAACGGTACAAACCTCGTCAACAGCATCAATTCGGAACTGAAGGTTTCGTTCAGCACAACCGACGCAAATGACAACCTGACAGTGCAAGGCTCGAATCTGACAACTGGCGGTTTGGGAATGGGCGATGCTCTCGCTTCTTTCTCAAGCACGACACTGGTGGACTCGACCACGCACGACATGTCTGTCGTTGGTGTCAACCAGACCCTGACCGCTCAGGTTTACAGTGGCACGCTTAGCAGCCTCACGGTTGCGGCTCCTGTTGCTGCTGGCGGTGCGGGCGCGACGATCACGAGTACCGGCTCCATTTATGGCGCTGGCACGAACGGTGCAACTGTTGCCAGTACGGCGGCAGGTACAGTAACCAACCTTGTCGCTGCGTTGGGTTCCATTGATAACACCAGTGGCACTGTGATTTCAGGTGTTACACGTACGACTGTCGTTGGCGGTGCAACCGCTGCAGGCGGCGTATCGTTGAGCATCACGGGTGAGTTCACAGCGGCAAGCGGTGCGGGTTCAACCTACACCGTTGCAACAGGTGTTCTGACCGGTGGCACAGCCAACACCATCACGCTTGGTGCGGGTCAATCGATGTCGGTAATCTATGATGATAACTCTACAACCATCAAGACAACTGAGATCACCAACACCACTGCCAATGCCATCACCTTCACGCTCTCGGCGGCGGGTGATACGGTAACGGCGGCGGATACCCAAACCAACGTGTCGCGTTCTTACAAGTTGGCGACAGGTACGGTTGCGACAGCGGGTCTAACCATCCCAACGTCGGGCGCGGCAACATTGGGAGGCAACTCGATCGTTGACTCTTATGATGCAGCGGCTGGTGAAACAGTAACCTACAAAGACTCCGGTCTGTCAGCCTTGACAGTAGCGGGCACAACGACGGCAGCAAACGCCACGGCTTATGACGTGACGGGAGCAACCATCACAGCCGTAGATGTTACGGACGTGACGGCGACCAAGGTTGGTGCAACGGCTGTGACCTATGCTGCAACCAACGCGAAAGTCACACTGACGGGTGTAACAACTCTGTCGGATGACAAGACGATCGTAACGGCCGACGCTCTTACTTCAGCTCAAAACCAGCTGACATCAGCGTTGAACTCGTTGCGTACAGCATCGTCTGGCTTTGGTAATAACAATACCATCGTGTCAACTCGTCAGGATTTCACCAACAACCTGATCACAACGCTGCAAGCAGCGTCTGACGGTCTGGTTCTGGCGGATACCAACGAGGAAGGCGCCAACTTGCAAGCCCTGCAGGCTTCGAGCTCCTTGGGTATTATTGCCCTGGGTATCTCGGGTCAGCAAGCGCAGGCTATCTTGCGGTTGTTCTAAACCTAAAGAAGAGAGCGTGGGGGAAACCCCACGCTCGATTCTTCAGTTTCTTGGTTACTTGGTTAGGTTTTGTTTTGGGGAAGGAAAGAGCCTCCCTGTTATTTTTCGAAGGAGTCGAAAATGCCGCTTAAAATACGTGTCAAGCCTGAGGGCAAAATCTTCGCCGGTGGCGCCGTTCTCAAAAATGTTGGTAACCGCCCTGCCGAGCTTCTCATCCTTTCCGACAGTCCCGTTCTGCGCGACGATTATATGATGAACATCGATCGCCGCGATGAATCCGACGCGTCCAACGTCTATTTCCTTTTGCAAGTCATCTATCTGTTCAAAGGCAAAGGTCAACCTGTCGATGATCTTGTCATCAATACGCTGAGAAGTTTTGCTTCGTTATACCCCGCACTGTCGGGCAATGTTGACGAGATTATTGGCTATCTCGAGTCCGGCGAATCCTTTAAAGCGCTGCGCCTCGCCCACAAGCTTCTGGCCGACGGTCAAAAACCGGCAAACACGGAAAACCCGACGCCAGCGGATGAGTTAGAACCCTGCAACCAGAATGTGATGGAGAAAAGCCTATGAGCCAACAAAACCACGCCGCCGCCTATAGCGCACATCAACGTAAAGACGAAACCGTGCGCGAGACAGAAGCCCATGCCCTCCTCAGCTGTGCCAGCCGTCTGGAAACTGTGCGTGATGAAAACACCTCAAGGGAAGATTTCTTTGCCGCTTTGCGTCACAACCAAGAACTTTGGACGCTGTTTCAGGTTTGCCTGTGCGAGTCTGACAATCCGCTGCCGATGGAACTGAAGTCCCTCCTCCTCAACCTTAGCCGCTATGTCGACAAGGTGACGTTCCGCGCGTTGTCGGAAGGCGACCGTTCGTTGCTGCGCAGCCTCGTGACCATCAACCGTCACCTCGCCGCCGGTTTGCAGAAAAAAGCCGAAGAAGAAAAAACCGCGATGACCGCCGCCACGGCGACCATGACCGACACGACAATACCTCAATCGATCATGACATCCGCTTAATAGATTAAGGCCACTGTTACACCAAACCCCACTCGTCATTCCCGCGAAAGCGGGAATCCAGCGCCGCATGTCTATGCGGCACATGACTCAAAAAAACGAACAACGCGTTTGTTTTTCTCTTTTGACTCATATGCGCTGCGGACGCAGCGCAGCTGGATCCCCGCTTTCGCGGGGATGACGAAATGGGATAGCCGTTACAAAATTGCCAATATATTTTCTATGCTTTACGCTTAGGCGCATCGGACTGGATGCGCTCAAGCGGCTTGAAGGCCGCCTTATAGGCCATTTTTTGCAGGCCTTCGATCCAGTATCCCAAATAGACCCACTGCTTGTCCTGCCGCCGCGCTTCGTCGATAAGCAGCAGAATCAATTGCGTGCCTAAAGAGCGCCGCGTTTCCTTGGGATCGAAAAAGCTGTACACCGCCGACAACCCATTGCCGACATCATCGACCAGCATGCAGCCCACGACGCGACGTGGCGACGGGGCACGCACAACCAGTAAGAACTTGGACGTCACGCCACCTTCGATCATCGTCTGGAACTCCAGCCAATTCATCTGCGCCATATCGCTTTCGCCGTGGCGCGTATAAATGTAGCTGCGAAACAGATCATACAGCGACGGCGTGGCGCGCGCAGGCACGCTTTCAACCGTCAAATCGCTGTTGCGCTTCATCAGCTTCTTTTGCGAACGCGAGGGAGAGAACAACGTTTGATTAAGCCGCACCGGCACGCAAGCGCGGCAATTGGGGCAATAGGGGCGATAAAGAATATCCATGCTGCGGCGAAACCCCGCCGCCGTCAAAATCGCATTCATCGCGTTGTCGGCATCCGAGTCGCCCGTCAACTTCGTGAACAGCTTTTGCTCTGGCCTGTCCATCCAGTAAGGACAGGCATCCTCGCCGGAAAGAAAAAAGGGTAGTTTTTCGCCTGCTCTTGTTGTTGCCATTCTCTTCGATTATCCTACGATATGAAGGCCGCCATCGATGTACAGGGTTTCGCCCGTAATCAACTTGGCCGCGTCGGTGGCAAGCAGCGCTGTCGCCTGCCCGACATCCTCAATAGAAACCAGACGCTGCATCGGCGTTTTTTCGGCGGCCTTGTTCAGGATTTCATCAAAACGTCCAATACCGCTGGCCGCACGCGTCTTGATCGGCCCCGGCGAAATCGCGTGGACGCGAATGCCCTTCCCGCCCAGCTCAAACGCCAGATAACGAACGCTGGCTTCAAGCGCTGCTTTAACAGGACCCATTAAGTTGTAATGCTCCACAACTTTTTCCGCGCCGTAATAGCTCATCGCGAAAATGCTGCCGCCGTTTTTCATCAGCGGCTCGGCCAGACGCGCTGTGCGGATAAAGGAATGGCACGACACATCCATCGCCATCATAAATCCATCGCGCGAGGAATCCGTCAGACGCCCGTGCAAATCTTCGCGCGGCGCAAACGCAATCGAATGCAGCACGAAGTCAAGATGCCCCCAGCGCTGTTCGACCGTTT
>DNGD01000197.1 GCA_003486725.1 Rhodospirillaceae bacterium | reverse complement strand
TTACCCCCCAATCCTCAATCATAAGTTAAAGACAAAGTTACTAATAATTAACTAAGCTGGATCAACTTTATGCTCTATAACAGCCTTTTCTGCCCTTCCTGCCCCCACCGCTCATGTCCAAGCACCTCAGAAACCGCCCTCCATCGCAAGAAATGATGCTTATGGATCTTATCCAAAGGCTGGATCGCCTGCGTGTGGGGCGAATCGCCTTGCATATTCATTTCTCGAAGCTGTCCAATGCATACAAACGTGACAGCTATATCCAGATTGCAACCGAATCATTTACGATTTTGGCCAGCGGGTTCGAGGGCCAGCTTTTTTACCTCAGCAACAGGGATCTTTTCTTTGTTGTCAAAGGCGCGACGACGACCATGCTGGAAGTCGCGGTCGAGCGTATCAGGCTTCTTTTCACACAAGACCCGTTGCTCGAGACCCGCGATGCCAAAGGCGGGAATGGCTTTTGCACGTGGTACGAAGTCGAAACCGAATATGATGAACTTGATGAGCATGTGCGGAAAATTCTCCGCGAGGCTGACGCGGCGCGCATGAAGCAGGAGGCCGAAAATGACGCCGCACCAACACTGGCACGCACGCCCTTACGCCCCAATGCGTTGGAGCGGTTGGAAGGTCTTCTGGAAAACGTAGATGTCACAAATATCGCGCGGCGTCAGACGGTTTGTACGATAATCGACAAGGCGGACCCCCAACCCCTGTTTGAAGAAATCTTTATATCGATCGAAGATTTGCAGAATGTTGTCACACCGGGGGTTGATCTAGCGTCTAATACATGGCTGTTTCGCTATCTGACCCAAACGCTGGATCGTCGCATCATGCTGATGCTTATCCGCGACGGTGTCTCCTCTGCTCGTCCGTTCAGTTTGAACTTGAATGTGGCCACAATCCTGTCGCCAGAGTTCGCAAAGTTCGAAGCGATCATCACACCGCAACTGCGTGGCCGTCTGGTGATCGAGATGAACAAGCTTGATGTCTTTTCGGATATGGGTGCGTTTCTGTTTGCGCGGGACTATCTGCACGATCACGGCTTCAGGTTGTGTCTGGACGGGCTCACCCATCACACGTTGCCCTATTATGATCGCGGAAAAATGGGGTTCGATTTGATGAAGCTGTATTGGACACCTAATGCTCTGGATGACATGTTGCCCAGCATGATACCGGAGATCCGCAACATGATTATGGATACGGGTCAGGCGCACACAATCCTGTGCCGTTGCGACGACGAACGCGCGGTGAATACCGGACAGGAACTCGGAATCGTCATGTTTCAGGGTCGCCATGTCGACCGCGCCTTGGCCGCCGCCCGCATTGCCGTCCCCTCAAGGTTTTAGGGAGCAGCGGGACGATAAAGACCAAACGCCTTGTTTGCGGTATATCTCTTGGTCGGAATCGATTTCAGATCGATGACAAGGTCCTTAACATTTGGATCAAAGAACTTTGCTCCCTTAGAAAAAAATCCATTAGGGGCGATAGAATTAATAAAGGACAGGAAGCGTGCTCTTGAAAAAGGTCGGTTCAATTCACTGTTCAGTTTTCGGTCTTCGTTCATTGCTTTTTTAGGCCCCAAACCAAGTGCAAATAGCAAATCGGCATCGCCAAGCATTTTGGCTTTCTCTTCAACTTCATCACTGACTCCAGCTGGGTAGTTGCGTTTCATATCAGCTGTGCGCCCAGCAAGATCCGTCCATCTCAGCATGTAGTGAATGGCGCCCACTGTTAATTGACTGACTTTTGTCTCTTCAAATATTGGCATTGCATAGGCCATGGCCTTCTCTTCAAGACGGAAGGGTATACACTTGCCATCAACGATGTTTGTCGCGCCATCATGATCCGCATCATGAATCATCGCCGCAACCAGAAGATCGAGGCAAGTAGCATTGAATCCCTGTTTCTCCGCGAGCTTGCTGATAACGAGGCTGCTGAGAATGACAATTTTAAGATGTTCAAGGTTATGAAAAGCATTTTTGTGAAGCAGCGACTTATCGTCGGCGTCAAGCTTTTGCGCTATCAAGAGTCCTGCTTGATACAAATTGGGGTCGTCTGTTTTCAGATGCCTCGCGCAGGCATCATAGAGAGCGCTGATCGATGCTGCCACCGTGCTTTCATGTACCTCAGTGACGCGCTGCGCGAGCTCACGCGGGTTCAGCTGTTGGGCATCGATCTCGATACACAAACAATCAATGGATTTCTTAATATCAAATTGTTCTTTTTCCATACAGCCTCCACCTCGGTATAATCAGTGTTCCACTGGAGTTATCTGATTATACACCAAGGCACTGGCCAGACAAAATGAGTTTACCCATTTGTTCGGGAAGGTGATTATATGTCGCTAATGGTTTATGCCTACTCTACCGTCACGCTTTTGGCGAGGTTGCGCGGTTGATCGACGTCGGTGCCTTTGGTAAGCGCCGTGTAATAAGCGAGCAACTGTACGGGGATCGTGTAGAGGATCGGCGCGACCACGGGATGAGACTCTGGCAATGTCATGACCCAATAAGGCTTACTGCCCATATTCGCAAGGCCAGCCTTGTCGGTGAACAGAACAACCTTGCCGCCCCGCGCGACGACTTCCTGAATGTTCGACGCCGTCTTGTCGAACAACGCGTCATGCGGCGCAACGACGACGACGGGCATCGTCTCGTCAATCAGTGCGATGGGGCCGTGCTTCAGCTCGCCCGCCGGATAGCCTTCGGCGTGAATGTACGAGATTTCTTTCAGCTTCAACGCGCCTTCCAGCGCGACGGGATACATCAGGCCGCGCCCAAGATAGAGTACGTCCTTCGCATCGCTAATTTTCTGCGCCAGCTCCTGAATTTTGTGATCCTCGCGCAGAACATCGTTCAGCTTGGCCGGAACCTCGCGAAGCGCTTGCAGGATTTCGGCAACCTTTGCCGCGTCCATTGTGCCACGTGCTTGCGCAGCATCCAATACCAGACAAAGCAATACTGTCAGCTGCGTTGTGAAAGCCTTGGTCGACGCTACGGAAATCTCGGGCCCGCAAAGCGTCGGCACCATGCCATCGGCTTGACGCGCGATTGTGCTGTGCTGCGCGTTGACGACTGCCAGAATCTTCTGGCTGTTTGTCTTGGCATAGTTCAGCGCGGCAAGCGTGTCCGCCGTTTCGCCCGATTGCGAAATCACGATCATGGCTCCGCCCACCACCATCGGCGACTGGCGATAGCGGAACTCGGACGCCACATCGATCTCGACGGCCAACCCTGCGAGTTGCTCAAACCAGTATTTTGCAACCAGCCCCGCATAATAGGCCGTGCCGCACGCCACAATCGTAAGACGAGGCAAACCTTTCCAATCAAAAGGCAAATCCGGCATCGACAAACGATTGTCGGCAGTCACCAGCGAGGCCATCGTGTCGCCGATCACGGCGGGCTGCTCGAAGATTTCTTTCAGCATGAAGTGGCGATATTCGCCCTTGCCGATTACGGCACCGGAAAGCGCCGTTTCCTGAATCTTGCGCTCGACGATATTGTCATCCTTATCGTGGACAACGGCCTTGCCGAGCGAAAGTTCAACCCAATCACCCTCTTCCATATAAGAAATGCGGTTCGTGAGCGGCGCAAGCGCCAGCGCATCGGAGCCGAGATACATTTCCTTGGATCCATAGCCAATCGCCAGAGGGCTGCCACGACGTGCGCCGATCAACAGATCATTATGACCCGTAAAGATGATCGCAAGCGCAAACGCGCCTTCCAGCCGTTTAAGTGCTTTGGACGTTGCGGCCTGAGGCGACAAGCCTTGCTGCAAATAGTCGGTAATCAGATGCGCGATGCTTTCGGTATCCGTCTCGGACTTGAAGACATGTCCCTTGACTTCCAGCTCCTTGCGCAGATCGCGATAGTTTTCGATAATGCCGTTATGCACGACGGCGACTTGTGATGAGAAATGAGGGTGCGCATTGTCTTCGGTCGGGCGACCATGCGTAGCCCAGCGCGTGTGGCCAATGCCCACCTCACCCGCGAGAGGTTCTTGGGTAAGGCGTTCGGCTAGAGCATTCAATTTGCCAACCGCGCGGCGCGTTTCGATAGAACCATTGACCAAAGTTGCAATGCCCGCGCTGTCATAGCCGCGATATTCAAGGCGACGAAGGCCATCAACCAGAACATTTGCAACGGGGCGCTGGGCCAAAATACCGACAATACCGCACATAAGATCAAGACTCCTTAAAGTTCAGGAACGAACCCCACAACTTCTGCCCCTTGCGCTTGTGGTTTTCAAGCCCCAAAATCCTCAACAATCGCGACGAATTGTTACGGAAAACCGGACGGGTACACTATGTAGCGCAATTGACTTTCTGCCCCTAACCTCTACATTAGGTAGGAGAAATCCCTTTTGAAAGAATCATGCGATGAACTGGAACGACAACGACGATCCGTGGGGCTCCAAGCCCGCAGGCAGCGGCAGCGACAAGCCCACCCGCGAGCAACAGGCGTGGAACAGCCGCAAGACCGGATCGGGTGGCGGCGGGCCGAACAATATTCAACCTCCACCGGATTTGATGGAGCTTTTGAACAAGTTAAAGGATTTTCTCAGCCCCTATAAGCCTCAAGGTCATTTTCAGGCTGCCACGGCGGGTGTGATGATTTTGGTCGGCCTGTGGCTGGTGAGCGGCGTTTATATGGTCGGCGCGGATCAGGTCGGTGTTGTCATGCGCTTTGGCGCATTCGACCGCACGGAACAACCGGGCCTTCGTTACCATCTGCCTGCCCCTATTGAAAGCGTTTCGACGCCTGTCGTAACGGCGCAGAACGAGATCCAGATTGGTTTTCGCAAGCTGTCTCGTGGCGGCGATGAATCCCGCTCGATCCCCGAGGAAAGCATGATGCTGACGCAGGATGAAAACGTCATCAATGTGCAGTTCACGGTCTTCTGGCGCGTGGGCGACGTGAAGAACTATCTCTTTGAAATCCGCAACCCTGAAATCACCATCAAGATGGCGGCTGAAAGTGCGATGCGCGAAGTGATCGGCCAAAGCAAGCTTCAATTCGCCCTGACCGAAGGACGCGGCCAGATTGCCGAAGATGCACGCAAACGGCTGCAGGAACTCGCCGACGAATATAAGGCGGGCATTACGATCACGCAGATCAATTTGCAAACCGTCGCCGTCCCTAATGAAGTGAAGGCAGCCTTCCAAGACGTTGTCAACGCGCGTCTGGATATGGAGCGCTTTCAAAATCAGGCGGCAGCGCATGTGAACAAGGTCATCCCCGAAGCCAAAGGCCAAGCGGCTAAACTGCTTCAGGAATCTATGGCCTATCGCGATCAGAAGATCGCCGTTGCCAAGGGTGATGCTGACCGGTTCAAGGAAGTCTTGACAGCCTATAACATGTCCAAGGACGTGACCAGCAAACGCCTCTATCTGGAAATGATGGAATCCGTCCTCGGCAATGCGCAGAAAATCATCACGGATAAATCCGCCGGTACCATGCCGATTTATCCGCTGCAGGACATGATGAAAAACAAACAAAAACAGGAAGGAGGCGCACCATGAACGGACGCCTTTTATTCATTCTCGTCGCGATCGTGATGGGCATCTATGGCATCAGCGATACCTATTTCGTTGTCCAGCAAACGCAACAGGCCATCGTGTTCCAGTTCCGCGATATCGTGCGCGTGGTTGATTCTTCCGGCCTGCACTTCAAAGCGCCCTTTATTCAGGACGTAGAGTTTATTGAAAAGCGCGTGCTGGCTGTCGACGCCCCATCGCAGGAAATCATGTTGGCCGAGCAAAAACCTCTGGAGGTTGACGCATTTGCCCGTTATCGCATCAACAATCCGCTCCTTTACTTCCAGCGCTTGCGTAACGAGCGCACGGCGAATGATCGTCTAGGCAGCATGTTGAATTCAACGTTGCGCAGCGTGCTGGGCACCATAAAATTGTCCACCCTATTGTCTACGGAGCGCGTGGATGTGATGAACAAGATCACCGACATGCTAAACGCCGAAGCCAAGGATTTCGGTGTTGAGGTTATCGATGTCCGTATCCGCCGCACCGATTTGCCGGAGAAAACCAGCGATGCCGTTTTTGCCCGCATGCGGTCCGAGCGTGAGCAAGAAGCCGCGCAAATTCGCGCCAAGGGTCAGCAAGAAGCCGTACAGACGAAGGCCGATGCCGACCGTCAGGCGACTGTCATTCTGGCCGAAGCCCAAGGCGGCGCGGAAAAGATTAAGGGTGAAGGTGATCGCAAATCGCTGGAGATTATGGCCGAAGCCACGAATCGCGATCCCCAGTTCTTTGCGTTCTGGCGTTCAATGCTGGCCTACCGCGAGGGTTTAAAGCCAGAGAACACGACCTATATCATCAATCCGGACGGCGAGTTCTTCCGCTATTTCGGCGGCGCCCCTTCGCGCTGATCGTTATAACANNGCTATTTCGGTGGTGCTCCTTCGCGCTGATCGTCATAGCTGTTCGCCATAATCGTGCCAGATTTTCTTAATAGGGTTTCATCGCTACCAGTAACAACGCGAGGGTAAAATCATGCGCTTTATCAACCGTCTTTTTGTCCTGTCCTTGTTCTCTCTTTCCGTGATGATCGCCGCGCCGTCTCAGGCACGAAGCGCGCCGGAGAGTTTCGCTGATCTGGCCGAAAAACTTTTGCCCGCCGTTGTCAATATCTCGACAACGCAAACCATCACGCAAGAAGACGAAATACAGGCCTTTGAATTCAAATTTCCCGAAGGCTCACCCTTTGAGGATTTCTTTAAGGAGTTTCAACAACGCCAACAACAATTGACTCCCAATGGCGAGGAACCTCGTAAGCGGAAAGCCACCTCCCTCGGCTCCGGCTTTGTGATTGATCCCACGGGCTACATCGTGACGAACAACCACGTTGTTCAGGACGCTGATGAAATCACGGTGATCTTGCAAGACGACACCAACCTTCCGGCCAAGGTGGTGGGGCGCGACAAGAAAACCGATCTGGCCGTGTTGAAAGTCGAGACCAAAAAGCCGCTGCCTGCGCTTACTTTTGGTGACAGCGATAAAATCCGTGTCGGCGACTGGATTTTGGCGATTGGCAATCCCTATGGGCTTGGCGGTACCGTGACGGCGGGCATTATCTCGGCTCGCGCACGCGACATCAATTCAGGCCCCTATGATGATTATCTGCAAACTGATGCGCCGATCAATCGCGGCAATTCGGGCGGCCCGATGTTCAACATGGCTGGCGAGGTTATCGGCGTGAACACCGCCATCTTCTCACCTTCTGGTGGCTCTATCGGGATTGGTTTTGCCATCCCCGCCTCGATGGCCAAGAATGTGATCGAACAATTGAAAACGACGGGCTCCACCAAGCGTGGCTGGATCGGCGTCCGTATTCAGGCTGTAACTCCCGAAATTGCGGAGAGCCTCGGCCTTGGTACGCCGCGCGGTGCGCTGGTCTCTGGTGTCACGGCGGATGGCCCCGCGTCGAGAGCCAAAGTTGAAGTCGGCGACGTGATCGTCTCGTTCGATGGAAAATCCGTAAATGAAATGCACCGCTTGCCCCGCTATGTTGCGGATACGGAAATCGAAAAGGCCGTCCCCATGACAGTCGTGCGCAAGGGCAAGGAAATCACCCTGCAAATCAAAGTTGGCAAGTTGGCTCCGGATGATGAGGAAGAGGATAAGCTGGGCGCTTTGGATGATAAAAAAGGCCCCGCTCTGCCGGCCGCTGATAAAATCGAGGCGCTCGACATCAGCGTCGCGCCCCTCACGGAGCCTTTGCGCAAGAGAGACCAGATCGGCAAAGACGTTGCCGGCGTGGTCATCGTCTCGGCGAACCCCAATGGTTTGGCGGCGGAGTATGGCCTTCAGGCGGGCGATGTGATCACCGAGGCCTCGCAAAAGGAGATCAAGACGTCCAAGGAGCTGGCCGATATCACTAATGCGGCCAAGGATTCAGGCAAGCCCATCTTGTTGCTTGTCGACCGAAAAGGTGAACTGCGCTTTATCGCGATCAAGTTTGAGAAAAAGAAGTAACTCACTGGTGTGTAAGCTAAAATTGGGCGGCCTGGTGCCGCCCAATTTACGTTTCATTAACAGAAAAACGCGCCATTCCTTAAATATTTTCAATCTTTAATTAAACCGTTCTTTACCCTATCCAAGGTATGATGAGTAAAATTAAGTCGATTACCGTGCTCTCACCGCGTCATATTTGATATGGAGTATACCATGAGATTTTCACTCTCTTTCGCAGCGCTTGCGCTTCTTTTTATATCCGCGCAGGCAACCGCTGAAGTCGGTAACACCGGTGGCGGTAGCGGCGGCTATGACGACTATGACAACATTTCCACACAAGCTATCGAGAGGATCTCAGGCGGTCATATCTCTTGTTTTGGCGTGGACTGCGCTTCGAGTGCGTGGGTTGCGGCTGACGATAAAAATGTTGACGAACCTTATTATAACACATCGGGCAAGCTCGTAACTCCCGAGAAATCCAACAATTCCGGAAATTCGGAAAATTCCGTGACGGGTTCAGCGAGACTTGATGCGGAATGCGCCGCCTATCTCAAGGGCGCAGATAACTTAAGTGAAACTTCCAAGAAAATGTGCGGCGGTCGCGGCGATGACTCGGCCTCTGCGACGGGCGAGACAGATGCTGGCGGAGAGTCCTTTACCTCCTATGGCACGCGCAATGGCGGCAGACAGGCATGGAGAATACCGAAAGAAGGTCCGAGGTATGGAAAATCAATCAAGGTTGTTTTCTCTGATGGTCACACGGTGATCGTGCCCGATACGTCAAAATGCTACCGTGAAAAAGATGGCTTCGTCTTCAAACCGGGTACAAACGGCGAGTATAGCGAAACGGGAACGGCGCATGGTGGTGTTTATCTTCATGCCCCATATGGAAATTCAAGCACAAAGGCTACATTCTATCCAAATTAATAAGGCATCTGGATTGTAACGGAGGATTTTATCATGCGTACACTTTCATTGGCTACCCTTTCATTTGCTACCCTTGCGATGCTTTTTGTTAGCACGCAAGCCAATGCCATGTTCTGCGAAAAAACGAACAAGGGCATTCTTTGCGATACCGGACAATATGTAGAAGGCAAAAAATCCAAGGTTGACCGGTATATTAACGAAAACGGTGTCATCGTCGTTGATGACGTCAATGGCGGCACCGGAGCAAGTCGAGACGCCGCTAAGAACGGCTCATCAGACAGCCAAAGCGGAACAAAGATTGTAAGGGATGCGAACGGCAATTCTTACGTAGTAGGAACCGGCTCGGCTAGACTCGATGAATCTTGCGTCAGATATCTTATGAACTCCGGTAAGGCAAGCGATGCCGCTATCAGATCATGTTCCGGCGGTGGTTCAAACATGAACGGTGATAATCATGAGCAAGCCGGTCTCAATGATTGCAGCGGCGGCGGGTGTGGGGTTGATATGAGTGGCGTTCGTGACGCTTGGGGTGGGTTTAAAGACGGGGTGTCTGACTTCTTTGATGGAGACAGCAGTAAAACAACCCCGTCAAACAGAGAAAATCATTGGGAAGGACATGACGACCCCAGTGAGACAAGTCCAACCAGAGATAACCACTGGGAAGGACACGACGACCCCAGTCGAAATGGCGGAACCGGCACTAATGGTAGCGATCAAGGAGCTAACGCAGGCACAGGATCCAGCACGGGTCCAGGCGGAAGTGACCAAAACAATGATGGTCAACCCGATGGGCATGACACCAGTGGCGTACACTAACTTGATATAAACGAATTACAGAGCAATCCCCCCGCCCCAGAAATGGGGCGGGGGTTTTATTTGTACTAGTCATTGCGAGCGAGCCGCCTAGCGAGCGCGGCAATCCATGGTGACCCACGGCAAAAAAAAATCCGCATCTTTGTCTCTTCCTTCATCGCCGCATGGATCGCCACGCCCGCCTTCTCCCAAGGGCTTCGGCAAGCTTGCGATGACGGAAATCATGCGATTTAACTGTGCGTCACAGGGCAGTATTCTCTTAAAGAAAATGCATATCTTAACCGTTCCGAAACCCTTAATTAAACCCATGTTTACCATCATCAAGGTATTATGAGTGTAGTGGGATAGTATTTTTCAAGCCCGCAGCCTTGCTTTCATCAAGGAGATCATCATGTTGATCCGCACTCTTACATTTGCCACCCTCGCCCTACTTTTAATCAGTGCACAAGCCAATGCGGAATCAGCAAATGGCACAGGCGGCGGTTCAGGCGAGTATTTTAATTATAACTCATGGCAAAGCGGTGCCTCATCCTATGAAGCCCCCGCGACAAGTCATGCGCCACTAGGCGGCTTCACGGGAACAGCGGTAATCCCAGAAAATAGTGACCGTTCTTCCTCTGATCACCGTTCTTCCTCTGATGATAAATCATCATCAAGCAGCGGCTTTGTCGCTGATCCGGATTCAAAAGAATCCATACGCTATCAAAAATATTTATATGAAAAGAGAGCAACCAGCGGCGATGCAAACGTCGATTCAATCATCGACGGCGACGTGCTTCTTTCCTCAGCGCAAAAGGCCGCCAAGAAACTGGAAGCTGCTGAATTAATCAAGAGGATTCAAAACGGCTCCACAAACATGAACGGCGATAATGCCACGTCAGGTGGAGGCAGCAGCGGATCCAGCGGATCTGCCAAGGATCATAGCAACGAGAGCTATGGCCCCGGATATGCATCAGGCCCTGAAAGCATCAATGATTATTCAGCCGTTGATCCCGGATTCACGGAAAAAGACCTTCCTGGATTCCAAGAATACGACATTGAACAAATCAGCGCCGATAAAAGCAAAAAGGAATTCGACGTGAATGTTGAGCACACTGGAATAAATCCGATGCCTGATGACATGAAAGCAAAATACGATGTAACCAACAATTATTTTGACGATGCCATAAAAAATACAACACCTAGCGGCAATGGTGGTATTGGAGGAAATAGTAGTTATGGAGGCGATTACGGTGCTGATGCAGGTGGTCAAAGCAGTATGAATGGGGGCATGTCCGAACAAGGCTACGGTGGTGATCGCAATGGCGGTTGCAGTTCTGGTGGCTGCTAAAACTTAACACTCTTGATATAGGCTCTACCCCATTAACCCCCGCCCTCACCGGCGGGGGTTTTCTTTGTCTTACTCCACCTATCCCCCCGATATTTTCCCAATAATCCCCCCACTCGTCAGGGGCGAAAAACTGGTGTAACCTGCGCCTCATGCGCCCTTCTGTCCTCTTTCCACTGTTTGCGCCGCTGACGACCCTGAAAGGGGTCGGGGCGAAGCTTGCGCCACTT
>DNGD01000252.1 GCA_003486725.1 Rhodospirillaceae bacterium | reverse complement strand
CAGCACATCGGCAGGCTTTGCCGTGATCGCCATCGCCTGCGCCTCGCCTTGCGGCAAAGGCAGCAAAGCCGTTTTCGTTTCCGCACCGTTCACCGGCAAACGCACCGGCAAAGCGACGCTGGTCATCACGGGATCGGTGGATCCCTCCAGCACAGCTTCGACGCGCACAAGCACTTCCCGTCCCCAATCAGCCGCGGGAACAACCATAATCGCCCTCTCCCCCGCGCCAAAGGCGCTGTGAAGGGTCTGGCGGATTTTCCCGTCCGTCACGACAACGTTCACCACCGCCGGCGCACTTAAATGCAACGGCAGCGAAGCGGCCTTGCCAACCTGCAGAGCATCAGGCAAAGAACCGAAACGCAGCTTGCCGCCATCCTTCGCGATTTCCTGCCCGCCGCGACGGCCTGCCTCAAACCCGTGACGCGCCAAAACTTCACCGCGCGCGGAAGTAATCTCCAACGCATAGCGCCCCATCGTGACGGGCCACGAGACAATCGTCTCGCCCGTCGCGCTCAAGCTAAGCGCCCCGCCGCCCACGCGGCGATGGTGCGGCAACGGCGTGTAATCCCAATGCCCTTCGAAGGCAAACCAGTCAAAGCTGCGCCCCTCTTCATAAACCACGTAATACAAATCGCCCTGTGCAATCCGCTTCTTGGATCGATCCAGCGCAATCACGTCAAAGCGCGCAACGCTGTTTTCAGGAAACGGCTTTGCATCCGGCAACGCGCGCAGCCCGATAAAGGCGGGTTTTTTCGAAACAGGCAACAGCTGCGGCGATGATTGAACCGCCGTATCCAGCGTTGCAACGAACGACAGCGCATCCGTCTGAAGCGCCGCCGCGCCGGTATCGACGTTCAATCGCGCCGTTCCTTCGGCGTTTGTCATAAAGGGCAAACTTAAAACCGTCTGGCCTTCCTGCTGCGGCGTGATGCCAAAACGATACGCCTCCCATCCTTCCAGAACAGGACGCACGGGCTTCACGCGCAAAACACCTTCCTGATACGGCGCAGCGCCTCCCTTGGCGTCCAAGGTGCGCACGGTAACAAAAACCGTTCCATTTTCCGCCGCCTCCTCGCGGTTCGCGCTCACACTAACTTTCGCGGCAGTCCCGACAGGCGCAACCTTAAGCGGCGCTTCAGCCAGCACGCGCCCGCCCTTTTCCTGCCAAGATACTGTCCAACTATTGGTCTTGGCCGTCACAGGAAGCGTCAGCCCAATCGTTTGAGATGCACCCTGACTTCCATTTTGAGCCATCGGCGGCACGGTTTGTTCAACCAGAACCTGACGATCCGCGCGCAGCAACTTCAAAACCGTTTCACTCTTTCCTGATTCCTGCGCTGTTCCGCCTTCTACGCGCAAGGTAACGGCAGCGCGATCAGCTGGCGCATAGAGCGGGCGATCTAAGCTCATCGACCCGCTGCGCGGCTGATAGCTCACCGGCGCGAGGCGTGACGGCGTGATCTCGATCACATCCAAAGCGCCGCCAGCGTTCTGCGCAAGAAGCGTCAGCCCTTCCGGCTTACGGTCGGCAGGCAGCGGCAAAAACGCCGCGCCACTCGCGTCCGTTTTACCTTCCACGACGCTATGCATCACGTTCTTGGCATCACGCATAAACAGCGCGAGGGAAACGCCTTCTTTCGGCGACAAAGGATCTCCACCTTTTACAAACGCCTGCACGCCGCCCGAAACGGCCAGCGCACTCGCATGTAAATCAGAGACAAGAAACCACTGGCCCGCAAAAAGCGTCGGTGCCGCTTTCCCGCGCGGCGCGGCAGCCAGATAATACAGACCCGCCGTCAGCGCCTCATCGGACGGCAGCGGCGCAATCAACGTCTGCTCGACATTCGGTTGGTCGCCAAAGACCAGATCGCTTTCAAAAACCACCTTGCCGTTTTCGCGCGCAAAGGTCAGGCTTTCGGACGGCGACAGATGCAGTTGCTTGAATTGCTGCCACGCGCCAGCCTGCGCCGTTCGATCCTCCACGCGATACAACGTCAAATGCGTCGCCAGAATACCGACCGAGCGCAACACATGCGCCATGCCCCACGGATTATCCTTATCCGCCGCCGTTTTCTTGGCATGACGCGGCAGCGCCGACGAGGTCGTGTCCATCACGAACGCCAAAGACGGCTTGCGATCCGGCACCGTGAAGGTGGCGGTATAGGGAGACGCCAGTTTCACGCCGCCTTTTGCTTCCAGACCGCGAACGGTCAACTGGTACATCACGTGATGCTCCAGCCCCTGCACGCACAAATCATCGGCCGTCAGGCTAAGATCCTCGGCAAGGATTTTCTGGACGCGGCCATTTTTTTTCATCTTCAGCGTCGCGGCGATTTTCGCGCGATCCATCTCGCCCGAAGCTTCCGTTGCAAGCGGCTGCGTGAACGCAAGGCACACTTCAGCGCGCGGCGCTTCGGCATGCACGGTATGACCCATCACCTTGAACGGACGCGCGGCATTCTTTTCCGCCGCATTCTTTTCCAAGACATCTTTTTGCTTGGCGTCAACCGCGACAGGTTGCGCCCACAATTTTACAGGCGCTGCCCCAGCCATCACTACAGCCAGAAAAAGCGCTCCGATCCAGATTTTCTTCAAGTTAGACCTCTTATGACCTAGATTTTAATACCCTTGGCTCGCACCATCTCTTTGATATCGCGCTGAGGACGCGGGCCATAGTGACTAATGACCTCGGCGGCGGCAAGCGCGCCGATGCGGCCACTGGTCGGCAGATCCTGTCCGTGCGTCATGCCGTACAGCAAGCCGGCGGCAAACAAATCACCAGCCCCCGTGCTATCCACAACGACCGGCACATGCTCCGCTTCAATCACATAGGTTTCATCGCCGCTGACGATCACGGCGCCCTTTTCGCTGCGGGTGCCGGCCACCACGCTACATTCGGCGCGGGCCGCTTCCATTGCTTCCTCAAACGTCGGCACCTGATACAGCGCCATCATCTCGAACTCGTTGGCGATCAATATATCGACTTCGCCTTTGATCAGTTCGCGGAAACCTTCGCGATGCCGGTCGACGCAAAACGTATCGGACAACGTCAAAGCCAGCCGTCGCCCTGTGTCGTGCGCGATTTTGGCCGCGAGGCGAAAGGCTTCCTGCGCCTTGGGCTTGTCGAACAGATAGCCTTCCAAAAATGTTATTTGCGCATTGGCGACCTGTTGCCGGTCGATATCCTCCGGCGACAAATCAACACACGCCCCCAAAAAGGTGCTCATGCTGCGCTCGGCATCGGGCGTCACCATAATCAGGCAGCGCGCCGTCGCGGGCCCCGTTTTGGTCGGCGGCGTCGGATAATGCACGCCAGAGGCGCGCATATCGTGCCGGAAGATTCCGCCGAACTGATCGTCTTTCACCTTGCCGATATAAGTCGGCGTCCCGCCCAGCGCGGCCATACCCGCGACAGAGTTGGCGATCGAGCCACCCGACATTTCGATGCCGGGCCCCATCGCTTTGTAAAGGTAATCCGCACGCTCTTCATCGATGAGAGTCATGGAGCCTTTGACAATGCTGTGCGTGGTCAAAAAGGCCTCGTCACAATCCGAGATCACATCCACGATCGCGTTGCCCACGGCACAAACATCGTAAATCGCCGGAACGGGATGGACAGGAACGGAGCGGATGACCATAAAAAACCTCTTAACAGGACAAGATTGAAGGAAACGGAGGGAGGAAAATCAGGGCAAAAAAGATCACGATTGGCTCAAGCCGGTGGCCGACCTCAAGCGACTGACCACCGCCCCTTCTTTCCGACGTCCCTTTTACCCTACTTACCCCGCCACTGCCAGAAGCATTTGCCGGCGCGCAGGGCTCCTCTTGCCGTCCCATCTTTCGACAAGGATACGAAACACCCGAACAAAAATACCCAATAAAAAAGGCTTCGCGTCTGTCGCGCCTGAGCTGCTGCACAGCACAGGCGGATCCCGCAAAGCCCCGATCCTTCCACTTTCCGTCTGACGCCCTCTTGTCGCCCGACCGATTCGTTTCCTTGGCGTCACGAGGAGAAAAATGTCCCCTCACCCTAGGCTATGTCCTCACACTTATTCCGTTTGCCCATTAAAAAAGGGCTTACCTTGCGGTAAACCCTCGTCACACCCTTGCG
>DNGD01000203.1 GCA_003486725.1 Rhodospirillaceae bacterium | reverse complement strand
CGCGATTTCACCCGTCGCGGGCGTTGCGGGCTTTGTATTTCCGGGAGATCGCGTTGATGTGATCGTCACCCACACGATTGGCCGCAAGAGCGACACGGAATCCAGCGATCGCCGCGTAAGCGAGACGATGATCAAGAACGTGCGCGTTCTGGCGCTGGATCAGAAGATGAACGATCAAGTGGTCGAGCCAAAGGTTGCACAAGTTGCAACCTTGGAAGTCACCCCCAAACAAGCGGAAACGATGGCACTGATCACGCAGATCGGTTCTGTTTCGTTGGCGCTGCGCAGCATCGCCGCCGATCCTGAAGCCGCGAAGAACGGCGAGAGCGAAACGGAAACAACCGCGACCATGATGCCCTCGCATCAGCAACCGGCTGTGGCTCCCGATGTCGCATTGGATGCCGCCGCGTTGGCCGCTGGCGCGCCCGCTTTGCCATCTGCTGGCGATACGCTGACATGGGATAGCGACGTGAGCAAAGTCTTGCCCCAACCCGCGAACCGCACGGGCGCAACCCAGAAAATCCAGATTATCCGAGGCAAAGAGACGACGGAGTCCATCTTTGACCTTCCCCAACAGTAAGGATGCCGACCATGCGTTTCACAAAATCGCTTTCTTCCTCCTCTCGCGTCATCTTGGCGCTGTTGCTGTGCACGGGGTTCATGCTGGGCACCACAGCCGTTCGAGCCGCCACGCCCGCTAACGCTGTTCAAACGCAGAAGCTGGCCAAAGCCTCTTTGGCACATCTCCCGACTTCGCTGGAAGTTCTGATCGACAGAAGCGTGCCCGTGTCGTTTAGCGAACCCGCCTCGACCGTGTTTATCGCAAACCCTGACGTTGCCGACGTGCAAGTGATCTCCCCCACTTCCGTGATGATCTATGGCAAGAAGGAAGGCCAAACAACGCTGAAAATTACCGACAAGAATGGCCGCGATCTGGTTTACAAAACCGTGATGGTCAAACAAAACCTCGCGGCACTGCGCGAGGCGCTTAAATCCGTCGTTCGCGGCAGCGATATTCAGGCGGATTCCATCCCCAACGGCATCGTTTTGACTGGCGAAGCCACTGACGCCGCTGCCGTTGAAGATGCGCGCCGTCTTGCTGGACGCTATCTGCCCAAGGAGGGCGGCGATATCATCAACCGCATCACGTTAGCGGCCAACAATCAAGTTCAGATCCGCGTTCGTTTTGCCGAAGTCGCGCGTGATGTTGACAAGCGTTTTGGCATCAATTGGGAGACTATTGGCAACGTTGGCAGCTTTGCTTTTGGTCTTGGAACCGGCGCAGATTTCCTGACGGCAGGCTCAAACGAAATCACGCGCACCGCTTTGGACGGTGATCTCAATAACGCGTTTGCCACCGGTTTTAACAACAAGCATTTCAGCGTCAACGGGATGATCGATGCGCTGGCCAAAGACGGCCTAATCACCATTTTGGCTGAACCGACGCTATCGGCTTTGTCAGGAGAAACCGCCATGTTCCTCGCTGGCGGTGAATTCCCCATTCCCGTGCCGCAATCGGGCGATACGATCACAATCGAGTGGAAGAAGTATGGCGTTTCGCTATCCTTCACCCCGACACTCGTGGGCGGCAACCGCATCAATCTGCACGTTCGCCCCGAAGTGAGCCAACTGTCGGAAGCGGGTGCCATCAGGTTGAACAACATCACCATCCCCGCGCTGACCACACGCCGCGCCGAAACGACGGTCGAGCTGAACAGCGGGCAAAGCTTTGCCATCGCCGGTTTGCTGAACAATCAGCAAACACAGTCCGTCAGCAAGTTCCCCTTCCTTGGCGACATGCCGGTGTTGGGGCCGTTGTTCCGCTCGACGCGTTTTCAAAACAACGAAAGCGAGCTGGTGATTATCATCACCCCCTACATCGTCAAACCTGCCAAGCAGGAACGGCTGGCGCTGCCCACCGATGGCTTTAGCCCACCGTCGGATGTCGACCAAGTCTTCCGCCTGAGGCAAACGAACAGCGACCCGAACGCGCGTCCAATGAGCGGCGCTGCCCGCGCGGTCGAGACGCAGGATCCGGAAGTCGGGAATTATCCCGCCCCTTCCGCTGCGCCCGTCACGCCCGTGTCGATGCTGAAGAGCGATATGGATCGGGAAGAAGCGGACATTAAACCCGCCGCCAAGTCCGTGACGGCACCCGCGCCGCTGATGTCCACCCCCATCCCCTCACCCACCAAGACCGCCACGGCAAAAGCGCCGACGCCAGCGGGTCCCGGTGGCTTTATTGTGGAGTAAAACGATGTCCCGTTCTCTCTCGCGTTTAACGCTCTCTTCTCTCGCGCTGGTGACACTGCTTGCCGCTTGCGACACGTCGCCGACACCGGATTATCGCATCAAGCTGATGCCTTCCGCCGATGGCAAAAGCACGATCGCCGTGCCGCCTGAATGCGCCAGCTGGCATACCGAAAACAATTCGCCTTTGGAAAACCTGAGTGGAAGACAATTTGGCTGCGCCACGGCCCACAATCTGGCCGCGCAAGTCGCCGACCCGAATGATTTGATCGAAGGTGACAAGCTGGGCAAGCCGGACGCAATCTTTACCGCTGCGACGGTGCGCGATTATCGCATGGGGAAATCGAAGTCATTAATTGATCCCCAGGTCGACGGCCCCGTACCAGCAACCCCGACAAATTCGGGGGTCACGCAGTGAACGCAGGAAACAGAATGAAAGAGATATAGTCAGGTGAGCGATGCATAACGAATTTATGGCCTTTATTAACGACGACCACACAGCCCCGATCGTACAGAGCTGGGCGGAGAAACAGGGTTTTCCTGCCGACACTGTGCGTGGTGGCGGCCCCGATTTGTTTGCCACGCTTCTGGAGTCCGACTCGCCGCCTAAGCTCGCCCTCGTCGACTTCGACGGCATCGATCAGCCCACCCAAATCGCGGCACGTCTTGTTAGCCTGTGCGGGCCCGCAACCCAACTGGTTGCTCTGGGCACCACAAACGACGTCACGCTTTATCGCGGCCTTATTGCTGCGGGGTTCAGCGATTATCTGGTTAAACCCGTTACACCGGAAATCCTGACACAAACCATGCTCACCGCTTCACGTGGTGAAAAAGGCGCGCACGGCGCACCCAAGGAAGTCAAGGTCATCGTTATCATCGGCGTGCGCGGCGGCGTCGGCACCAGCACGATCGCGACGAACACCGCCTGGATGATCGCCCATGATCTGAAGAAAAAAAGCGCCCTTCTCGACCTTGATTTGCAATTCGGCACTAGCGCTCTGGCGCTGGATATCGAGCCGGGCCACGGGCTGCGCGATGTCGTCAGCTCTCCCCAGCGCGTGGATGGGTTGATGATCGCCGGTGCGATGGTCAGCGAAAGCACCTCGTTCTCCGTGCTCAGCGCCGAAGAATCCATCGAAGATTTGATCCATGTGGATGCGAGCGCGATTGCCGCCTTGATTAAAGAAATGCGCCCGAATTACCATGCTATCGTGATCGACATGCCGCGCCATCTGATCCCCACGCAAAAACGGATTTTGGCCACCGCGCATGAAATCGTGCTGGTCACCGAAATGTCGCTGGTCGGCATTCGCGATACTTTGCGCATTCGCACAACTCTCAAAGGCCTTGGCTCCACCGCGCGGATCACGCAAGTCGCGACGCGCATCGGCGCAAGCCGTCCTGCCGCTGTTGATGAGGCGGCCTTTGCCAAAGGCGCGCAGGCCAAGATCGATTTCATCCTGCCCGACGATCACAAGACGATGACCGCCGCCAACAACTCCGGAAAAATGCTGGGCGCGATGGCTCCCACGGCGCCGCTCACCAAAGCCATGCTGGAGCTGGCCAAAATGCTGGTCTCCTCGGCGGAAGAAAAAGCGGAAGCCCCCAAAAAAGGTGGAAACATTCTGAGCGGCTTGTTTAAGCATGCGCCCAAGGAGGATTCCAAGGCATGACCGCTGCCGACGGAGGAACTCTGGAATCCAAAATCATGGCGGCCGACGGGACGCTATCGGTTTTGCGCGACCGCATTCTTCCCGATTTGAAAGCCGTTCTCCCCGCCGAAAAGATCGCCGAAATGTCGCGCAGTGACGTCAACCGCGAGATTAAAGCGCTGGCCGTCGAGTTTTTGAGCAAGCAAGGGATCGAGCTGAACCTGCTCGATCAACGCGATTTCGTCAATGTCCTGAGCAACGCTATTCTGGGTCAAATCGAGAAACCTGCGCCGGTGGCCACGGCATCAAATGCCAGCAGCTTTGTTCCCGCCGACGCCCCTGAGCCTGAGCCCCCGCCGCCGCCACCACGCCATGTTGAAATGGCCGTTAGCACCGT
>DNGD01000219.1 GCA_003486725.1 Rhodospirillaceae bacterium | reverse complement strand
CAGCCGACGGCAATGTGAAGGCGCAAGCCTTGATGGGCGAGGTGTTTGATCTACGCGAGACGTTCGAGTGGCGCGGTCTTGGCTTTATTCCTAACAGTGCCTTGAAGCTAAAAGATGCTTATGCCGCGTTCGATGCAGAAAAACGGTATGCGTTGGAAGCTAGTGAGGCCAAAGAAAATCCGGCATGCCAGTGCCCCGCCATCCTGCGTGGTGCAAAATCGCCAGAGGATTGCAAATTGTTCGGCACTGTCTGCACGCCCGAAAATCCTATCGGCTCTTGCATGGTATCCAGTGAAGGCGGTTGCGCCGCGTGGTACAGTTATGGAAGGCAGAGGAAGAAAGCGTCATGACCAAACGTTTTGAGCGATCGCTGGATATCAAGAATGGCCGTGTGGATATGACGCATGGCAGCGGCGGGCGTGCGATGGCGCAACTGATCGAGCAGATGTTTGCCAAAGCGTTTGATAATCCCGCGCTGGCCGAAGGCAATGATCAGGCGCGGCTGACGTTGCCCATGGTGAACGGGAAAGCGCCGCGTCTTGCGTTTAGTACCGACAGTTACGTGATCTCGCCGCTGTTTTTCCCCGGTGGGAATATCGGCTCGCTCGCCGTGCATGGAACCGTGAATGATGTCGCCATGGCAGGCGCGAAACCATTATGGCTTTCGGCTGGTTTTATTCTGGAGGAAGGCTTTCCTCTGGCGGATTTGGCCGACATTATCGAGACAATGGCGAGCGCCGCAAAGGAATGCGGCGTGCAGATCGTCACGGGCGATACCAAGGTTGTGGAGAAGGGCAAGGCGGATGGCGTTTTTATCAACACGGCGGGCGTCGGCGTGTTTGATGAAAGTCTTGATCTGTCCACACATAACATCAAGGTTGGTGATGCGATTTTGGTAAGCGGCACGCTGGGCGATCATGGCGTCGCGGTCATGGCCGAGCGCGAAAAGCTGGTGTTCGATGAGCCTGTTTTGACGGACAGCGCACCACTGAACGGGTTGATCGAGGCGATGGTGAAATCTGGCGTTGAACTTCACGCCCTGCGCGATCCGACGCGTGGTGGCTTGGCGACAACGCTGAATGAAATGGCGCAAAGCGCGAGCGTTGGCATGCGTTTGGAGGAGGCCGCCATTCCTGTGCGCCCATCCGTGCGCGGCGTGTGCGAGATATTGGGGCTTGATCCGCTCTATATTGCGAATGAAGGAAAGCTGATTGCGTTCTGTCCGGCTGCGCAGGCGGAAAAACTGCTTGCCGTCATGCGCCTGCATCGCGAGGGGCGTAACGCCGCCATCATTGGTACCGTCGTTGAAGATGAGAATAATTTTGTGGAAATGAAAACTTCCTTTGGTGGCAACCGCATGGTCGATTGGCTGGCGGGAGAACAATTGCCAAGGATTTGTTAGGAAATAACTACTGAATGTGGCCTTATTAACCACAAAAATATTTTTTTCATGAAAGTAAATTTCTCGCTGGAAATGCGCAAGCCTTGGGCGTATGTAGCTTTCCAACGACGCCCCGCCTTTCGCGACGAGACGCCAAATGTTTCAGATTTGGACCGCATAAGGCCTTTTCTACAGCTACTGAATGTTAATCCCACCGACACGCAAACGTGACGGGGGGCGTAGTATTCTTTGTTCTGTTTGAAAATTCTCCTGCGGAAAGGATCTGGATTCGAATTGAACCAGAAAACAAGGAGTGAGACGATGACTGCAGTTGTGGCTAAAAACTTTGAAACAGGAGAAGATATCAAGATCACGTTGGAGCAAGTTAAAAGCGTGAAGGATTTTGGTGACCGCTTGTTGGTTGAGAATAAGAATGCCCCGTATGCCAGCATGGTAACGTCGCGCTATTTTGAAGACGATTTGTATCCGGTTGTTGCTCGTGGTTCGGGTCTAGCCAACATTGCGTTTGAGCAAGGCATCCTTGACCAACGCTCTGTTTCAGGTGAGACGAAGGTTTATGCAATTGACGCCAAAACAGGGAAGGTTCTTCCTCTGACAAAGAGAGAAATTGTCGGGGCACAGCGCAAGGGGCGGCGTATTGACATTGAAGTAAAGTCGAACGCTTGTGCAGGATTGCCGGACGGTTACTTTAGCACAAAAACGACTGTCTTGGCCGGCTTTGGTACGGGCAAGCAGCTTGAAGCGATGGGAATTACGGTTTGCAAGACTCCAAAGACTCTTAAGACTCCGAAGCTTCTGAAGAAACGCATTCTTCGGATGTTGGGGCGTTAATCTTCGCTGAGTTATCATTGATAAGGGCGGCCTTTCGGGGCCGCCCTTTTTTATCCTAATGAACCATGCGGGAAGGGGGATCGGGGCGGAGATCGCCGCTTGTTAGCTCTAGCCGGCTGGTCAGCACGTTGATCTCGCGGCGCATGCGGTCGTTCAGCTCCATCAAATCCTGAAGCCGTTGTTCCTGATTTTGCTGCTGCCGCTGAAGATGGGAAAGCGAATCACCCAGCCTTTGCGCCGTGCGGATCTGCTGCCCCGCCGTCTCGCCGAGGGTGGTGGCCAAGGTCTCACGTAGCTTTTTCAGCCACAGGACAGCGACGACGACAAAACCCATCGCAGCCAAACCTGTCGAGATGACGAAAACCAGACCCCAAAGTGACATGATGCCTCCCTTTAACAGGCGGCATTATAACACATCGCCCCGTCAATGACCAAGGCGCAGGGAACCGTTGTTTATTGAGGGATTTTGGGGATAAAATATCCCGTGCTTACCGTCTGTTAGCTTTTATGCTGTAAGGTAGGCGCGTGAAAACGCTTTGTAGCGGGAATATAAAAGGGAGTGAAAAGATGCCTGATCAATACCTTACAGCCAAGATTCATGAGGCTTTAAAAGCGACAAGCGGCGATAAAAAAGACGCCCAGAAGCTTTTAATCACATGGGCCGTGCGCGATCAGGCCTTGCTTTTGGGGCTGGCCAAACCGCATTTGAAGGAGCTGGCCGCCACGCAAATCGACCTCGTTTTACACGATTTCAAAAAGAGCAAGCTGGGCGCGACCCTCAGCAAAGAGGATATGGAAACTCTGATCCAATCCCATACAAAGGGCGAAAAACGCTCGGCGATCAAGGTTCCGCCGCCTAAATCCTCGGTGCGCCAAGCCTCGGTCATGCACCAGCTTGTGGATGCTTTTAAGAAGAAAAAGTGATTTTTTCGCGTGCAACGGACGGCGTGATCGCGCAAAATCGCGCGTTCCCGTAACAAAACGTTCGATTCGCGATCTTTTTCATGACCTTAGAAACCACGCCCCAAGAACAGTCTTCCGCGCCCGTTTCCGGCCATGATCTCGTTGTGGCGTTAGAGGGCTTTGACGGCCCCATCGATCTGTTGCTCAACCTCGCGCGCGAGCAAAAGGTTGACCTGTCAACGATCTCCATCCTCGCGCTGGCCGAGCAATATCTGGATTACATCAACTCGGCGCGCAATATGCGCCTTGAAATAGCCGCCGATTATCTGGTTATGGCGGCATGGCTTGCCTATTTGAAGTCGCGCATGCTGTTGCCCGAATTGCAGGAGGATGAGCCTAACCCCGCCGAAATGGCCGAGGCACTGAAGTTCCAGCTGCTGCGATTGGAGGCGATGCAAAACGCCTCGCGGCAATTGTTCGACTTACCTCAACTGGGATCGGACTTCTTTCTGCGCGGCCTGCCGGAGCCTCGCACGATCGAGGAAACCCCTGTTTATTTCCTC
>DNGD01000112.1 GCA_003486725.1 Rhodospirillaceae bacterium | reverse complement strand
GGTAAACCCTCGTCACACCCTTGCGTATTTTTGGTGCTCGTTAATTATACGAAACCGTATCACAAAATTTTTCAAAAGTCAAGTAAAAAACGCACATGACGGCCACTATTTCGTTCTATCAACGTTTGCAGCCGGTTACTCGCCCCTCGTCGCTCCAAGGCTCCCTCCCCCCCCTCTCTTTCAAAAGTTATCCACACAATCCACCGGACAAGGGTATCCAAAATCCTTGCCACCTACGACAAGTTCATGTTACTGCCGAGTCGACGCGCGGATCGCGACCACCCCGCGAGTAACCACGCAACCAACATGATTTCAATATGATCGTTTCGAAGGGGGAACTAAGAATGTTCGGACGCAAAGACATGAACGAAGAGGGCGATGTGACACAAAATCAAGAAACAATGGCCACCAGTCCCGCGACACCACGCACCAGCATGCCTGTGGAAACGCCGCGCGCAATGACCCCCGCTGCAACGCCGCACACGCGCCGCGCCGCTGAAATGACTCACACACGCCGCGCAGCACCGGTTGACCGCGATCGCGGCGACACGGGAGAACGCAAACTGACCGTTGGCAAGGGTCTGTCCCTCGCCGGTGAAATCACCGCGTGCGACGTTCTGGTTGTCGAAGGCAAGGTCGAAGCCAAGCTGTCGGACGGCAAGCTGATCGAGATCACCGAAACCGGACAATTCCGTGGCAGCGTCGAGATTGAAAACGCAGACATCGCGGGACGCTACGACGGCGACCTCACGGTCCATGGCCGCCTGACCATTCGTGGCACAGGACGCATCACGGGCATCATCAAGTACGGCGAGCTGGAAGTCAGCGCAGGCGGACAGATCATCGGCGAGATGTCCGTTGTCGGTGGCGGTTCAGCTGCGGCGACGACCCCCGCCCACAGCGGCCCCAGCTATAAAAGCTCGTCCAAATTCACAGCCGCTCAGCAACAACAAGAAGACGACGAAGATACAGCCCTCTTCTCACGCAAAACAGCTGCAGGCGGCTAATTCCCGTCCCAAGGCGTAAAGCAACCAAAACGGCGATCCTCAAAGGGTCGCCGTTTTTGTTTGCGGCTGATCAGTGCATTTACAAACGGGCCAAAATTGGGTTAACTATAGCGAATCGCAGACCCCGCTCTGGTGCGTCGCATCCGGCCCTTCACCCTTCTCACAAGCAAGGAAATGTAATGCGCAAATTAGCTCTCACCTCCAAAACGGTATGCCTGCTGGCTCTCATGGCTTTCGCGTCACCGGCCATAAGCATTGCCCCTTGTTTTGCCGCCGACCCTTCACTACCCACACTGATCGAAGAAGCCAAACAGGGCTCCGTCATCTCGCAGTTCGAGCTCGGCATGGCTTATGTCCAAGGAAAAGGCACGGCTCAGAATTATCCAGAAGCGGCAAAATGGTTTAAAAGCGCAGCAGATCAAGGCAATGCGGAAGCCCAATATAATCTAGGCGTCATGCACGCGCTAGGCGAAGGCATGAAGCAAGATTACACAGAAGCCGCCAAATGGTATCGCAAAGCCGCGGATCAAGGAAACATCAACGCCCAATATTCGCTCGGCGGGATGTATTATGAAGGCCAAGGCGTGAAAAAAGATTTTGCGGAATCCGCAAAGTTGTATCGTCAGGCAGCATCGCAGATGCGTGAGGCTCTCAGCAGGGCGGCGGGAAATTGAGACCAACGCTAAGACGCTCTTAAAAAGCTGAAATCTGAAAAAGAGAGGAAGAACCCGAAAAGGTTTTTCCTCTCTTTGTTTGTGCGGAAGGGTTCTTTAGGCGACGAGGATTTTCTCGCGCGGTCCATCGGCCAGAATACGCCCATCGCCTCTAATATTTTGTATAAAATGCTGGTTCTTTCCGGATCGGTAACAGTCACCCGTCAGGATCGCAAAAAATTATGCTGACAAAGAGTCAGGGCACCTCACAGAAATCTTTCCATCCGCCCTCAAATTATGATAACGTTGTGCAGTGCACAATAGGGGCGGAAAGATTAGCAAGAACAACAAGACTCTGTCTTCCCGTCCCGCCTTTTTCAGGAAAGGAGAATGTCATGAATCAACTCACCGCCTACACCGACCACTCTCGCGCCGTTTCCATGAAAGTCGCGCCGTTTCAAGATGACGGAAACATTCCCCTTCGCGTAACGATGGATAATGGTGAAGCCATGACCGTCATGTGCAGTCCTGAATCGCTTATCACGCTTCAAGACGAGCTTCAGCGCCGCCTTATCTCCCGCCGTGCGAATGCGCGGGCGCAAGGGATTACGGATGAGGATGCCGACGGGTTCAACGACAACGCGGCGGGATCTTAACTTAAGCCCCTGATTGAGGCTTGAGCAAAGCACGTCTCCGGCCCGACCAACTAAAAAGCGCCCCATGTGGGCGCTTTTTTTAACGGTGACGCCGATGGAACTGTCTCGGAGCTTCGCTCCTCAGCGCGCCTTCGCAATGCTTATTTCTTTTTGTGCGGGCACGTACACGTGCATGCCCGCCTGATTGAATTGCTCATCGTCGAACCCATTCCATGGGTTCGTGCCCCGCGAAACAATAGTTAAACAAAAAGCCGCCCATTGGGCGGCTTTTCTGTAACTGGTGACCCCGATGGGACTCGAACCCATGGCCCTCTGATTAAAAGTCAAATGCTCTACCAACTGAGCTACGAGGTCATCTTTGGTGAAGGGGCAACCTAGAAAGCCAGCGCCTTCAGGTCAATAGGAAAGTATCACAAAAAGCCTAAGAAACGCCAAAGAATAAGCGAAAAACGCGTCCTTCCCCGTTAATCCCTTACTTCCGGCGAGATTTTCTTGCGCCCGTTCTGATCCGACAGGCGCTTTTGAATTTCCTTAACCACTTTTTCACTGACAAACGAGCTGATATCCCCGCCCAAAAACGCGATTTCTTTCACGAAACGGGAGGAGATAAACTGGTGCCGGTCGGACGCCATCAAAAAGACCGTCTCCACCTCCTTGCACATGCGGTGGTTCATGCCCGCCATCTGGAATTCATACTCGAAATCCGACACGGCGCGCAGACCGCGAATGATCAGCTCGGCACCGATCTCCTTCGCATAATGGATCAGCAGATTATCAAACGCACGCACTTCGATCTGCGCGCCCCCTTCGATCAGCGGGGCGATCTCGGCCTCCACCAGCTTGACGCGGGTTTTGGTGTCGAACAGCGGGCCCTTGCCCGCATTCTTGGCAACACCGATGACCAGCTTGTCCACGATCTTGGTGGCGCGGCAGATGATCTCGAAATGCCCATGCGTAATGGGGTCGAACGTACCGGGATAAAGACCGACGCGGGGGGGATTGGGCATTCTTACGACTCAGCAATTGTTAACACGAAGTTGCGCCCCTTCTAGTCTGCTTCGCGGATTCTGTCAAAAAGGATGATTTCCAAGCGAATTAAAGGGTCATCGCGCGATCCGCCAGAAATCCGGACATAGAAAGTTGTTGAGAAAACCCTTCACTTATCACTAGATAACACCATAGAAATAGAAAGCACTGGAAAGATACGGGCTTATGAAAAAAACACTGTACGCAAATACACGCTTTGTTATCGGGGAAGCCCTTTGTCGAACCTGCGTCCACGCCCACTTTGGCTCGCTGACCCTTACACCCAAAAAGAACCCACCCCGAAACGGTTACACGCCGCCTCGTGGCGCTTCTCTCGGACTTGCTCCCGCCGGTGCCGTAACGAGAAGAAAGTCAACGGGGCTGGCGACAAGCTTCCCCGGACTTCAACGGAAACGTCCCGCGCCAAACACGATGGTAAAAGTGAGACAATGGACGTGCCAGAATGACCTTAGCGCGCAAAACGTGCTCACAACCGCACAGGGAGAGTGCCCGTTGGGTTACGAACCACTCAAACCAGGCGAACAGAAAATAAGAGACCGGCTTTTGTCGCACAGCTTCTAATCACACCATTTCTTCAAGGCTTATGCCTCGGTTGCGGTCTCGCCTTCATCGGACACTTCGGCCCCATCTTCCGTATCAAATGCCGCGACGGAAACCAGCTTTTCGCTGTCATCAACGCGGAACATGATCACGCCCATGGAAGAGCGCCCCGTGATGCGAACATCGTGGACGGGCATGCGGATAATCTGCCCGCCGTCCGAGACCATCATCAATTCCTGATCCTCGCGGATGGGGAAGGTCGCGACGATGGAGCCGTTCTTTTCGGTGAGCTTCATATTCACGATGCCCTGCCCGCCGCGCCCCTTTGTCGCATATTCGTAAGCCGAGGAACGCTTGCCAAAGCCGCGATCCGATACCGTCAGCAAGAACTGCTCTTGGCTGGCCAGCTGCGCGAAGCGTTCGGGGGATAACGTGATGTCTGTCGTTGTTTCCTCTTCATCGGCGTCCACTTCGACGCTACCATTTTCTTCCTCGCCCGCTGCGGCACGAAGCGCGCGGCTTTGCTTGAGATAGGCGGCGCGTTCATCAACGGTGACATCCACATGCGTCAAAACCGACATGGACATAACCTCGTCGCCGTCCTTTAATCGCACGCCGCGCACGCCGGTTGACGCACGACCGGCAAACACGCGCACGTCATCCACGGCAAAACGGATCGCACGACCCTTGCGCGTCGCCAACATCACATCGTCATAGGGCGTGCAGGTGCGCACAGCGATCAGGCTGTCGCCTTCATCCAGTTTCATGGCGATGATGCCGCTGGAGCGGACATTCGCGAAGTCGGACAGTTTATTGCGGCGGATGCCCCCCGATGAGGTCGCAAACACCACGTTCAAATCTTCCCACAGATTTTCATCTTCCGGCAGATGCAGAACCGTCGTGATCGTCTCGCCCTGCTCAAGCGGCAGCAGATTGACAAGCGCCTTGCCGCGCGATTGCGGGCTGGCGAGCGGCAATTTGTACACTTTCAGCTTGTAAACCTTGCCAAGCGACGAGAAGAACAGCATCGGCGTGTGCGTGCTGGCCACGAAAATATCGGACACAAAATCCTCATCCTTCGTCACCATGCCCGTACGTCCCTTGCCGCCACGACGCTGCGCGCGGTAAGTGGAAAGCGGCACACGCTTGACGTAACCCGACCCGCTGATCGTGACGACCATATCTTCGCGCTGGATCAAATCCTCGATATCGGATTCAAATTCCTGTGCTTCGATCGTCGTGCGGCGCGGCGTCGCATATTTATCGCGAATGACCGTGATTTCATCCTTCATGATGGTCAGAACGCGCTCGCGGTTCGCCAGAATGTCCAGATAATCCTTGATCTGATCGACAACGGCATGCAAATCACCACCGATCTTGTCGCGCTCCAACCCTGTCAAACGGTGCAAGCGCAAATCCAGAATCGCTTTCGCTTGTATTTCCGACATGCGGTATGTGTTGTCGGCGCGTAGACCCGCTTCGTCCACCAATGCGATCAGCGGCGCGATATCGGCGGAAGGCCATGAGCGCTCCATCAATTGCTGCTTCGCAATCGCGGGTTCGGACGCGGCACGGATCAGTGCGATCACTTCATCGATATTCGCGACGGCAACAGCCAGACCTAACAAGACGTGGGCGCGATCACGCGCTTGACCAAGTTCAAAGGTCGTGCGACGGGTGATGACTTCCTCGCGGAACGCGACGAAGGCTTCAATTACGGCGCGCAGGTTCATTAGTTCCGGACGTCCGCCATTCAGCGCCAGCATATTGACGCCAAAGCTCGTTTGCAGCGGTGTATGCTTGAACAGCTGGTTCAAAACAACATCCGCCATCGCGTCGCGCTTGATCTCGATCACCACGCGCACGCCGTCACGATCTGACTCGTCGCGCAGGTCAGAGATGCCTTCAACTGTCTTGCTTTGCACACATTCGGCGATGATTTCGATCAACCGCTTCTTGTTCTGTTGATAGGGAATCTCGGTCACGATGATCGCTTGGCGATCCTTGCGGACTTCTTCGATATGGGTGCGCGCGCGCATGATGATGCTGCCGCGGCCCGTGTGCGCCGCCGTGCGGCAAATGGTATGGCCAAGGATCAAGCCGCCCGTGGGGAAATCAGGCCCCGGCACGATCTCCAGCAAATCTTCCACCGTGACGGCAGGATTATCAATCAGCGCGATGCACGCGTTGCAAACTTCGCCCAGATTATGAGGCGGAATGTTGGTGGCCATACCGACGGCGATACCGCCCGCACCATTGACCAGAAGATTGGGGAAACGCGCCGGAAGCACAACAGGCTCCAACGTTATTTCGTCATAGTTCGGCTGGAACGCCACCGTATCCTTGTCAATATCCTCAAGCAGCGCTTCCGCAACCTTACCCAGACGCGCTTCGGTATAACGCATGGCGGCCGCCGGATCNNGAGAAATCCTGCGCCATGCGAACCATCGCATCGTAAATCGCGCTGTCGCCATGCGGGTGATATTTACCCATGACGTCACCGACGATACGCGCCGATTTTTTATAAGGCTTCGTGCTGTCGTATCCGCCTTCTTTCATCGCGTACAAAATGCGGCGATGCACAGGCTTCAAGCCGTCGCGCACATCGGGAAGCGCGCGCGAAACGATCACGCTCATCGCGTAATCGAGATAGGAACGGCGCATTTCGTCTTCGATGGTGACAGGCGCAATATCGGAGCGAGAAGGAACGAGTGTCTTGGAGTCGGTCAAGGGAGTACCTATAAAAAAGCTGTTGTTGGCCGAAGCGATTCAAGAATCACTCTGGCCGCAAAACCAGTGCGAAAAGTACCATTTCAGACCCCAAAAACCAAACAAAAAAACGCAAAATACCGCTTTTCTGTCAATAGGTTATTCCTTATGCCCCTTACCGGCTCGGTTCCAGTTTGACCGCGCCCCGATCCAGTGACACTATCCCCTCCTCTCCACCCCGAGCGGTATATTAGAACCTTAATAGTCCTATATCGCAAAACACAGAAGGCACACGATGACAATGCGCATTTCCAACGCTTGGAAACTCCCCTCGCTCTTGCTTCTCGCCCTGTCCCTTTCCGCCTGCAGCGATCTTAACCGCACAGAACAGCGCATGCTGTCCGGCGGCGCGATTGGCGCGGGCGTAGGCGCGGTTGGCACCGTCATGACGGGCGGTTGCGTCACCTGCGGCGCCGTCATCGGCGGCGCGGTCGGTGCAGGTACGGGCTATGTCCTCGATCGGGTCGAAAAGAAGAAATAACCAGCGGTACCGGTTTTTGGCGTCAACCTTTTGGTAGTAATCTTCTGCTAAGCCTTCACTGAAGGTATTTCAGGAGGATAACCATGACCCATTTCACTTCGCGCGTTCGTCACGCCGGCCTTTTGCTTGTGTGCTTGGTTGCACTGAGCGGCTGCAGCGATCTTTCGGCCAAACAACAACGCGTCCTGACGGGCGGTGCCATCGGCACAACCGTCGGTGCCCTGACAACAGTCGCGACGGGCGGTTGCGTCGCGTGTGGCGCGGCTATTGGTGGCGCGGTCGGCGCTGGCACAGGCTATGCGTTCGATTATTTCCAGGATTCCGGCAACAGCTGGTAAGTCTCAGCCCTGCTGAAACAGCGTTGACCTGACACTGCCCGTTCTCCCGAACAAGGCAGAAAATACGGCTGCCCCGCCCGCCACCAACACGATGGCGGGGCCGGAAGGCAGGGCCGCGTGGAACGACAGCAACAACCCGGCATAGGCGGATAGCGCGGCAAAACAAACCGCCACGGGCATGATGAAGTCGACATTCTTTGACCAGAACCGCGCGGCCAGCGCGGGCAGCACCATCAGCCCCAGCGCCATCAACGTGCCGAGCGCCTGAAACGCCGCAACCAGATTGAGCATCAAGAGCGCAAAGAACACAAAGCTGGTGATCCCCGCTCCACGCCGCGCGGTACCCGCAATGCGCAGAAAATCGCGATCGAACCCGTCGATCACCAGACGGCGATACAAACCCGCCACCGTGAATAACGTTACGGCGCACACGCTCACCACAAGCCACAAGGTCGGCATATCGATCGCCAAAATGTTCCCGAATAACACATGCATTAGCGACACGCTGCCACCTTTCAGCGAGATCAGCGTCACACCAGCCGCCAGCGCAATCAACGTAAGCAGAGCAAACGCCGCATCGTCCTTCAGCGTCGTGTAGCGCGTCAGCAGCGCGGCTAGCCCCGCCACCGCCAGCGCGACGAGAACACCACCCAACGTCATCGCCCACAGCGACAAACCCGCCACGAAAAACGCAATGGCTACGCCCGGCAAAATCGCATGTGAAAGTGCATCACCCACCAGCGTCATGCGCCGCAGCGTCATAAACACGCCCAGCGGCGTGCCGCTGACCGCCAGCGTCAGCGCGACGACCAACGCCCTTTTCATAAAGGCATACTCGGCAAAGGGGGCACATAGGGCGCTATATAATTCCACGTTTGGTCTCCAAAAGGATTCAGGATTCAGGATTCGGGATTCGGGGAAGGTTTTTTTCCAACCCCGTTATCAATCCATTCAACATTCGACCAATCTCTGACAATTTTTCGAGCAATTCGCCAAGCCGATCTTGGTTCAAATATCCAAGATTATTTCCAATAATAAGTTGGGTTTCCAATTCGGCCATAGAACCGTAAGAGATATTCACAAATCGTATATAGTCCTTCGTGCTTCTCTTTGCCCTTCCCTCGGCTATGTTTGAAGGGATTGATACGGCTGAACGTCGAATTTGGCTCGTTAATCCGTAAATTTCTTCACGAGGAAATCCTTTGGTTACCGCATAAATTTCCGTGACTAAACTTACGGACTTTTTCCACACTTCTAGATCTTTATAACTCTGAACCATTTTACCTCCCTGAACCCCGAATGCCAAATACCGAATCCCCTTACTTCCTCCCTGAATCCTGAATCCCGAATCCTGAATCCTCTTTCTCTTCCGGCACGACCAGTTCCGCCATATCCAGATCGAACGATAGGAGTTTCTGTTCAAACAGCGCATGCGTGTGACCGCGCCCCATACATTTTCCGGCTAGCAGGAAAGATTCAGGAAAATATTTGCGGATCAACAGCAGATCATGCAGCACGCAGATAATCGTGCGCCCCTCACTGTGCCACCGCATGATAAGCTGGATCAGCTGCGCAATCGTCGGCGCATCGATCGCGGCGAACGGTTCATCCAACAGGATCAATTGTGGATCTTGCAAAATCAGCCGCGCGAACAAAAGCCGCTGAAACTGCCCGCCCGACAGCTCGCCGATCTGCGTCTCTTCAAACCCTTGCAAGCCGACTTCGGCAAGCGCCGCCGTGATCTTTTCATTAGCCGCGCCATTTAACGAAGGCGTACTGCCCATGGAAGGCCACAAGCCCGTGCTGACCGCCTGCCGCACGCTGATCGGATAGTCGCGCTCCATCGCGCTGCCTTGCGGCAGATAGCCGATTTTCCCCGCCAGCTCTGGCGCGATAATAATCGTCCCTTCCTTGGGAGAAAACACGCCTGCGATAATTTTCAGAAGCGTGCTTTTCCCCGCGCCGTTCGGCCCCGCAATCGCTGTCAGCGATCCGGCATGAAACACGCCGGAAATATCGTGCAGCACGCGATGCGCGCCATAGCGATAGCCAACGTCTTTAAACGTGACATGATGGTGCTGCGAGCAAGTTTCGTGTGAGCAAAAATCCGTCATCGTCGCCCCCCTATCCTGCCCAGAAAGCAAGCGCGATCATTGCCGCGCTCAGCGCCGCTGCAATCGCCAAACGAAGGGGAAGGCTCATAAAGAACATCGTGACACGGCTTCTTTGTGGAAAGGATCTGTGTTATACCACGCCCTGCCTTTCCCGCAACGTTTCCTGTTATGGGCCGCCTATGTTTAAGTTCCTGATCCCCGCGCTTGTTTGCTTTTTGGTTTCCATGCCCGCGCTGGCTGCAGAGCCGCCAGCCTCGCTACCGCCCGTCAAAATCGTGGCGAGCTTTAGCGTTCTTGGCGATATGGTTAAACAGGTGGGCGGCGAGCATGTGAGCGTCGAGACGCTGGTCGGTGCGGGGCAGGATGCGCACAGTTTTGATCCCTCCCCCGACGCCGTCAAAACGGTGGCGGGCGCGGATATTATCGCGATCAACGGGCTGAAGTTCGAGCCGTGGATTGGACGTCTCATCAAAGCCTCGGGCACCAAGGCCAAGCTGCTGGTCGCCTCGGCAGGGGTAAAGCCGCTATTGCTCGACCATGGCCACCATGACGAGCACGAGGCCGCTCATGCAGATACCGATATTCATCCAGACCCGCATGCATGGCAAGATTTACAAAACGGCGCGCTTTACGTGCGCAATATCGCAAA
>DNGD01000017.1 GCA_003486725.1 Rhodospirillaceae bacterium | reverse complement strand
AGGCCGTGCGATATAGATCACGTTCGGGCTTGGGTCCAACAGCGTAAGGCGCAGCGTAAACGCATCGGGCGGCGTGGGGTTCAGCGAAGGCTCATCCGGCGTTACCCACGCCAAGCCATCCCCTTCGATGTATATACGGGCGGGCTGGTTTGGATGGGTGATTTTGGCATAGGTCGTCAGCACAAAAGAAGACGTCCGGATCAACCGACGGTTAAAGCCTGACGGCGAGGCCAAGGAGTCCGCCTGCTCCCGATAGCTGCCGGAACAGGCGGAAAGGGCAATCAGCCCGCAAAGGCAAAGAAGCCACCTCAACCTCTAAAACGACTTACGATATTGCAGAACGCCGGTATGTCCAAGAAACGCTTCTTTGACTTCGGCATCATACTTCAACGACATGCTCGATCCTTGGGCTGACAGGAAATCAAACCCGAAGCCAACGATGGCCGCGTTCGCTGGCGGCTCCAGCCCCTGTGTCGTAAAGCTTGTGCCGCCCGCCGCGGTGTATTGCGCGACGATTTCCTGCGCATCCGCATTGAACTCATGCGCCCAGATCATCCGTGCCGTCGGCTGGACTGTCCAGCCGTCCGTCACACCGATGCGCGTGGCAAACTTTGCGCCTAGGTTTGAGCGGAAGGAATTGGCCGATGCGCCTTCGACGGCGAGATTGGCACCGGCGGCTCCCGTTTCCGTATAGCCGTCCTGATCAATGTTATTGTAATTGATAGCTGCGAGCGGCGTGATGGTCGATTTCTTGCGGAACTTGATGGGATAGCCGAACTCGGCGCGCATCCCGTATTGGCCGCTGTCAAACTCGCCCTGCGCCGTTTGCGCTGTTGCATTCAGGAAGTCCACGACGCGCGTGCTTTTATGCTTGTGAAGGCCATAGGTAAAGCTGCCGTCCAAATACCACGGCTTGCCGGAATAGAAGCCATAGATCGTCCCGATATAGGAGTTGACCTTTTGGCCGCTGCCTTCGCGCGCGCCCGCATCATCGACATTTGTCTTGGCGAAGGCGAGCGAGCCGCCAAGGCTCAGTTTCTTGGTCACGCGTGCATCGGCACCCAGCACAAAACCAGCTGACTTGGCTTCGTAGCCGTCGACATCATCACGCGCGTCTTGCGTGGCCATGCTGCCGAAGCCCTGCCCCCAAATGCCATAGCGACGATATTTTTTGCCCGTGCCGACGCCAGACAGCCCCTTGGGGCCAAAGCGCAAATTGTCGTTGCGCATCGAGATGACATGCAAGGCCTGATTTGTGGCACCCAAAGCGGCCTGCTGCCCTGCGCCGTTAATATCGGGGCGTAGCTGCGCGCCAGCTTTATTGAGCTCAGTGACATCGGTGATGCTTTCCAAGGCCTCTTTCAAGGCTACCAGATTACTGTCGGCACCGGCTTCTTGTCCCAAAATGGCATCAATGGAGTCCGCGTTAGAGCTTGAAACGCCGTCAACATCTGCCGCCGTATTTTCCTGAGAGGTCAAGACGATATCATCAATCTCAATCGCGTTGCCGTAAACGTCCGTGGAGGCACTCGTCGCCGCAGCCACATTCCATGTGAGAAGCAAGCTGGTTTGATCGATGTTGATCGTCGGCAAGGCCGCCGCCGCGCTGGCCGCGTTTGAATGGATAAGAACGACTTTGTCGCCATTACCAAGATCAATGCCGGTGACTGTTGGCGCAATCGTCAAAGCGGTCGTGAAGGTGGGGTTAATCGTATTGCCCGTGTTCACGATATTGCCAGCCTGTGTGGCACCAATCGTTGTTCTGATTGTGCCATTCGCCCCTGTAATGTTACCGGCAACAACAAGGGTGTCGCTATGCAAGTCGATCGTGCCGTTGTTAACAAGCACGCCAGACAGTTCCTTTGTCGTTGTCGCGGGCGCCCCCGTCAGCGCCAGCGTATTGCCATGCGCGATGGAAACATTCGTGGCATAGAAGTCGCCGAGAACATTGACGGTGCCAGTGCCGCCGCCATCCATGTTAAAGGCTTTAATCTCGGCAGCGCCCGTCCCGACATCGTCAAACCGGCGAATGCCGCTTGTATGGCTGGTGGTGAGTGTTCCTGTTGAGTTTACATTTGTCGTGACGCTGGTCGCGACGCTTGTATCTGTCGTGACGGCAACCTCGTTAAGGTCAAGCACACCATCCGCCGTAAAGGCAACGGCATTGACATAGAAGTCGTCCGTGACGGCTGTCGTACCCGTTCCGGATATCGTCAGGCTCTTTAGTTTATGCGTTGTGGTTCCAAGATCGGACAGCGTATTCGTTCCGCTGCTATTGCCGCTGCTGACAGTGCCCGTGTTTGTCGTCGTTGTCGTCACCGCTGTAATGCTATGGCCACCTGTGGCCTTATCCAGATCCAGCGTGCCATCCGGACTAAACGCGATGGAGTTCACAAAGAAATCATCGGTTACACGCGTTGTTCCCGCGCCAGCCATTGTGATGGACTTCAAGTGTTTTGCAGATGTACCAAGATCACCGAAGGTGTTTGTACCACTTGTGTTGCTAACAACCAGCTTGCCTGTTCCCGTCGTGCCCGTTGTGGTGATCGCATCAATGGTATGCCCACCCGTCGCCTCACTTAACGTCAGCGTTCCGTCTGCAGCAAAAGATATCGTATCGACGTAAACACTACCCGTAACCGCAACACCGCCCGTAGAAGAAATGGTAAGCGCCTTTAGCTTTCTGGCCGTTTCACCCACGTTGCCGAAGGTGTTCGTACCGCTGCTGTTTCTGCTGATAATCGTGCCTGTGCCATCCGTCGCCGTTGTCACCGTCGTAACATTCGCCGATCCGGCAACCTCATTCAAATCAAGCGTGGCATCGGCATCGAAATCAACCGTCGTGACGAAGAAGTCGTCGGTAATGGACGTTGTGCCACCCGCGCCGGTGAGATTGAGGAGCTTCAGTTTCTTGGTCGTCGTGCCGATATCTTCAATCGTGTTTGTGCCGCTGGTGTTAGCACTTCTGATCGTACCGTTATTTGTTGTTGTGATGGACACCGAACCAATGCTTGATCCGCCATTCGCACTGTTGAGGTTCAGTGTGCTGTCATCGCCAAAATTCATGGCCGAGGCAAAAACATCCGCTGTGCTGTTCAGCGTTCCGGTGGCCAGCGTATCTGTGAAGTTCAGCGAGCTAACCGCTCCTGCGCCAGTCGAGCCAATATTTCCCGTAACCGTCGTGGTACCGGACTGCACATTGAGCGTGCCATTGCTGGAGGTTGAATCGCTTGACGTCGCAATAGCGCCGTTGACGGTATTTACGCCTTCAAAAGTTACAACATCGCCGCCTGTCGCCGAGGAGTTCGATAACGCCATGGCCGTCGTTGCCGCGACAGTTGTTGTGATGCCGATGGTCGCGCCATCGATATTAAGATTAACTTTGCCGGTGTTTGCAGCGAAATCCAAGGCTGTCGCACGTGTTGTGCTGGTGCCGTTCAGACCGCCCGTTACAGATCCCGTGATATCGATGATCGCCGTCGAGGCACTACCAATATCCTGAACAATGACGCCCCGACCGCCGTTATCCGTTGTCGCCGTTCCCGTAGCATTTCCACCTTTGCCGCCAACGACGGATCCGTTAACAACCAAATGCATTCCAGACGTGGCACTCGTGCCAACAACAACACCAACGCCACCCGCACCGCCAGCGCCACCGTCACCGCCACCGATAACACCCCCATTACCACCGGCACCGCCCGTCACCACAGAATTCGTCTGCACCGAAAAATCCACGTCGTCATCGGCGCTTGTCGAGTTCAAATAAAGAGCCGCACCACCGGCGCCACCCGCACCCGCATCGCCGCCCTCGTTCGCACCACCGACGCCGCCATTGCCGCCCGCGCCGCCCGTGACAATACCGCTCAAATTGAGAACTTGATCAGTACCCGTGATAGCATAAACGGCATAACCGCCCACACCGCCCGCGCCCGCACGTCCTGTGCCGTTGCCTGCACCGCCCACGCCGCCCGCGCCACCAACAACGCTCGTCCCCGCATCTTGGACTAGGCTGGTATGAGCGCCAACCAGATCAACGGCTCTTGAGCCGTTACCGCCGTTTCCGCCGTCAAACGCAGCGTCGCCTTGTCCACCCGCACCGCCCGCACCACCAACAATGGATCCGTCATGGACGAAAATCTCGCCGTAATCCCCGCCCATATAAACGCCTTGCGCGCCACCCGCACCGTTGCCGCCTTGAGCCGTCGAACTGGTATTGCCCGCGCCACCGGCACCACCGCGAATGACGCTCGATGAGTTATGAGTAACGACAGCATGATCAGCGATTGTTCCATCAGCCGTGAGTTGCACAACAACTGCCGCACCACCCGCGCTGCCGTTGACCGTACCGGGCCCATTTGAGCCCGCAGCACCGGTACCACCGATGATAGAAGCGGTGCCAGCCGTCGATATGTTTATAGGGGCGCTGGCCGGAATGCCTGTAACATTAACGCCAACCGAACCGGCGGCGGCCGTTGTGGCGATGAGGATCGCGCCGTCGCCCGTCAGCGTCACTTCATCATCCGCACCATCCGTACCGGCAAGGGTTGTTGTCGTGGTCTTGGCAGGAAGTGAACCCGAAATATAATCCGCAGCAGAAGCGGGTTGCGACATCGTGACAGTTGCAAGCGTCAGGAAAGAAACGCCGGCTAACAATACGAATTTGCGGTTATGGGTCATCCTTGAGTCCTCGCGAAACAAAAGCAAATATGTGGGCAACGGTAAATCCGATATTCCAAGACGAATCAGGCGCTTGTACGGATAAAACCGAGGATGCACGGGCAGAAATTAACAAAGTATTTATAAATTTTATCCAGCGACGAAAAACAAAAATTGCGACACACAAACGAACGCACATCGCATCATTGACGTTCCCGCACGAAGCTATAGTCTGTACGAATCGCTTGCAAATTATGGCCGGAAAATTAACGGCTGTTACTCACCTCACAAGGTCAACTTCTATGAAAAACCTACGTCATTCAACAAGCCGTCCAGCACTCCTGTTTTTTTGCTTGATGGCCCTCACCATTTCCTTCGCCGCACAGGCGGCACCGCAAAAGGGCAAGGTCTTTGATGAATGGGGCGTTGAGTGTGAAGCGACTCCGGACAAAAAGGAGCAATGCTTTGTCTCCCAGACCCACACTATGAAGGACGGCAAGGGCCGTCTGATGAAACTGTCCGTCGGCTACCTCGGGAAAAACGGCCAGCCGCTGATGGTGTCCACGCTCCCCTTGGGTGTGAATTTGCCAGCCGGCGCAGCGTTCAAGGTTGATGACAGCAAGACGCAGAACAAGATGGCTTATCAGTCTTGTTCCAATGACGGCTGCATGGCAGTCGCGCCCTTGGATGGGGCCACGATCAAGGCCATGCAAAACGGCAAGAACATGACAATCGGCATGATGCCGGTCTCAGGCGGCAAGACGATAACCGTTATCGCCCCGCTGAAAGGGTTCCAACCAGCTTTTGCCTCGCTGCTGAAATAGAAAACTAGAAGTTCCGGTAGGCCAGCTTAAAGCCTTTGGGCTGGGGGATCAGCGCGCGGTCAAGTTCGCGCGACGGCGGCGCAATATTGCCGATGGTCTTCTCGCCGGTAGAGGCGATGTTCTGGAGGTAATAGGTTCCCTTATAGCCCGCCTCGTCCAACAGCGCGATCATCCACGCGATATCTTTTTCATCCAGCAAATCCGGATGCACTGTCGTGCGGACTTCGAGAGTGATGTTGTTCGAGGCCGCCGCAATCAGAATCGCGAGGCTTTCCTGAAACGGCGCAAAGAGCTTCGCGGTGCCGATGAGACCTTCCGCTTTTTCCGGCGGGCATTTGAAATCCATCGCGACATAATCAAGCAGTCCTTCGGCCAGCAGGCCACGGATTACTTCAGGGCGTGAGCCGTTCGTGTCCAATTTAATTTTGAAACCCATCGCCTTCACGCGGTGGATGAGATCGGGCAGCTGCGGATAAAGCGTCGCCTCCCCGCCCGAAAAAACAACGGCGGTGAGTTTGCCCACGCGCTTTTCAAGGAAGGCGAGCAGTTCCGCTTCGTCCTTGTCGCCCTTCGCATTCACAATGGCGGGGTTGTGGCAATACTGGCAGCGCATGTTGCAGCCTGCAAACCACACGATGCACGACATCT
>DNGD01000104.1 GCA_003486725.1 Rhodospirillaceae bacterium | reverse complement strand
TTTGTCTTTGCGAAGAGATTCGAAGTTGACCGTAAAAAACAAACGGGCGCAACTTTAAAGAGCTTGTTTTTATTGATTCTTTATTGTGCGCTGCGGCGAGGGTTAAGGAAGTGGGCTCGGCAGGTGAAGAAGGAAGGTCACCTTCGCAGCAATGGAATCACAATAAACACCATGGTTATCTCCCGCCGCTTCCGCGCGAGCCGCTTGTGCGTCGATTGGGGAATCTTCTCGCCAAGTGCCGAGAGATTTGCGTCCCGACGCACTGAACCGAAACAGCGAATAGCAAAAACCCCTTGGCTGTGCGCCAAGGGGTTTTTTAATTGCCGATAAAGTCCGTTTAATTCTTCAGCGGTTTGCCTTTTTCGAGCATATGTTCGATGCGGGCGAGGGTTTCGGGTGTCCGCGCCAGCTTCACAAAGACATCGCGCTCGACATCCATGATCTGCTTCTCGGTCACGATGCCCGATAGACCGCCCTCTCCGCCGCACAGCACATCGGCCAGCATTTTGCCGATGGTGACTTCGTGTGGCGAGGCCTTCGTCGTTTCAAGGATCAGCTCCAGCGACGCCTTGGCCGCAGGACCTGGAAGCGTCATTGACCATGGCTCCGGCTTTTTATAGCCCTTTGTCAATTCAAGAACGCGCGCCTTGGCATCGAAGAGCAAGCGATCGCGGTTCATGGAAATGCGATCCGTCTTGCGCAAGAAATCCTTGGCCTTCGCATCAGCCGCCGACTTCGACGACCACGCGGTCATCAAAAGCTCGAACACCTGATTGATCGGCGGGACGGCATCATAGCTTTCGCAGTTGTAATAGCGCCCCAGCATTTGGGCACAACCGCCCCCGCCCGGAATAAGCCCCACACCCGTTTCCACAAGCCCCATGTTGAGTTCACAGTAAGCCTGCACCGCCGAGCAATGGAGCGTGATTTCACAACCGCCCCCCAAGGCAGAGCCGAACACCGCGGCCACGGACGGGAACGACGCAAAACGCAGCGCGCTATAGGCTTCTTGGCCCTTACGCACGAAGGTTTCAACCGCTGTGAAGTTGCCCGCCTTGATTGAATCACGGATATAACCAAGGTTCGCGCCGGCAGAGAAGTTCCCACCTTCGTTGTAAATCACAAGACCCTTCCACTGGCCGCCGCTGTCACCGATGAGCATGATCGCTGTCTGAATCATCGCAAAGATATCATGATCCAGCGCGCTCGCCTTGCTGGTGAACTCCAGACACAACACCCCATCGCCGATATCCCACAGCGCGGCGGAGCCGTTCTTTTCCACCGGTTTGGAGGCGCGTTTGATGTCGGCCAGCACCATCACGCCGTCGGCGCGTTTGACGGGGGCAAAGCTGCCATCCAGTTGCAGAAACTCAAGGCGGCCACTATCGACGCGATAAAAGCTTTGACCCGCCGCTTTGGCCAGAAGAGCCGGAACGGGACGTCCCTCTTCTTTCAAACGCGCGATCATCCAGTCGGCACCCAGTTTGTCCATCAGCTCGAACGGGCCGAACTTCCAGTTATAGCCCAGACGCATCGCTTCATCGACCAGCGTCACATCGGGCACCGTCGCGGGAACCAGATTGAACGCGTAGGACAAGGTTTCTGACAGAACGCGCCACGCAAACTGGCCGATCTTGTCGTTCGCTTCGCACAGCGCGCGCAAATCTTTGCCCGCCGCTTCCAGCGCGGGAATCTTGGGCGTCACGGACGGCGCGTACTCGCCGGTATCCAGATTGATGGATTCCTTGACCTTGCCTTTTTCCGTTTTATTGAAGCGGTAGAAACCGCCCTTCCCCTTACGGCCCGTATAACCGTCGGCGATCATCTTCTGGAACAACTCCGGTTCCTGATAAATGCCGCGATAAGTATCGTTGTCGCCCAAGGTGGACAAAAGGCTCTTGCCAATCAGCGGCATTAAATCAATGCCGACCAGATCGATCAAACCGAAAACGCCGGTGCGGGGAACGCCCATCGGACTTCCGCACACTTCATCGGCCTCTTCGACCGTGAGACCCAGATCCATCGCCGCGTTGACGGCGGATTGCAGCCAGAACATGCCCAGACGGTTCGCAATGAATCCCGGCGTGTCGTTACAAGGCACAACGCCCTTGCCCAGCGCACGATCACAAAAGGTGCGCATCAGCTCGATAGAATGGGCATCGGTCTTCGGCCCGATAATCAGCTCAAGCAAACGCATATAACGCACCGGATTGAAGAAGTGCGTAATCATGAAATCTTTGCCGAACGCGGGCGATTGATCGCCGATCAGATTGGCGAGAGGAATGGTGGAAGTGTTGGACGCGACAATCGCGCCTTCCTTGCGCAGCGCATCGACTTTTTTGTACAGATCGCTTTTGATTTTCGGATTTTCCAAGACCGCTTCCAAAATCCAGTCGCAATCCTTGATCTTCGCAAGATCGTCATCGATATTGCCGCAGGTCACAAGCTTCGCGGCATCGGGATGCATAAAGGGAGAAGGCTCCGCCTTGACCATGCGCTCCAAAGCGCCCTTGGCCAGCACATTGCGATCCGCCGCATCCTTGGGCACGATGTCCAAAAGGAGCACGGGAACGCCGGCATTGGCGACTTGCGCCGCAATCTGGCTTCCCATCACGCCGGAACCGATCACGGCGACTTTGCGAATTTCTGTGGGCATTAAAACTTCTCCTTGGTTGATAATGACTGAGGGTGGCGGCCATCAAAGGACTGACAGCAGGAAACGCGAAGGGCCACCCCGAAAGGCGAGAGCCTCTCTTTATGCCTAAAATCGCTGAAAAAACGGTTAAGTTCCCTAAAACATGCGTGGGTAACGATAGATGTTATTGCGTTATGCCCTCCACTCGCCTAGCATGGGCGTCCCGCTAAACTATCAAGGCGATACAAAGAGTTAGAATTGGGGTTATGATGAAAAAAGCGAATATAGCAGTCGTAGGCGCAACCGGAGCGGTCGGACAAGAAATGCTGAAAACGCTCGCGGAAAGAAACTTTCCTGTGGGTAAAGTCGTGGCTTTGGCCTCCAGCGCTTCTGTGGGCCGCGAAGTCAGCTTTGGCGAAGACACCGTTTTGAAGGTCCAGAACCTCGATCAATTCGATTTCAAGGGTATCGATATCTGCCTGTCTTCGGCTGGCGCAAAAATATCTGAAGCCTTTGCGCCGCGCGCGGCAGCGGCGGGTTGCGTCGTGATCGACAACACCTCGCACTTCCGCATGGATCCCGATGTGCCGCTCGTCGTGCCAGAGGTGAACCCCGAAGCCATCGCGGGCTATAAAAAGAAAATGATCATCGCGAACCCGAACTGCTCCACCATTCAAATGGTGGTCGCGCTCAAGCCACTTCATGATCTGGCGATCATCAAACGTGTTGTCGTCTCGACCTATCAGGCCGTGTCCGGCGCGGGGCGCGAGGCGATGGACGAGCTATTCACCCAGACCCGCGCGGTGTTTGTGAATGATGCACTCACCAAAGAAGTCTTCCACAAACAGATTGCGTTCAACGTCATTCCCCAGATCGATGTTTTCATGGATGACGGCGCGACCAAGGAAGAATGGAAGATGATCGTCGAGACCCGCAAAATCCTCGATCCAAAAATCAAGGTCGCCGCGACGTGCGTGCGCGTGCCCGTTTTCATCGGCCACAGCGAAGCCGTCAATGTAGAGTTTGAAAAAGAGATCAGCGCCGGCGAAGCCCGCGCCGCTTTGAAAAAGGCCAAGGGCGTGACCGTCATCGATCACAGACACGAAGACGGCTTTGTCACTCCCGTCGAATGCGCGGGCGAAGATTCCGTGTTCGTCAGCCGTATCCGCGAGGATATTTCGGTTGAAAACGGCCTGAATTTGTGGATTGTCAGCGACAATCTGCGCAAGGGCGCGGCGCTGAACGCTGTGCAAATTGCGGAACTATTGATCAAGGAGCACCTATGATTATTTCAGTCGGCATTATTGGCTACACGGGTCGCATGGGCCAAGCCATCGCCCGCACGGTGGAGACGCACTCGGCAGCCAGCCTTGCCGGCGGTCTGACCCGCACCACGCCGGTCGGCGGAAAGGACAACCGCCCGTTTATCGTCACCGACAAGCCGGAAGAGCTGTTCCCCGAATGCGACGTGCTGATCGATTTCTCGCACGCCTCGGCCACTTCCCACTATGCGCAGATTGCCGCGCAGTACGGCAAACCGTTTTTATCCGGCACGACGGGCCTTGATAAAGATTCGCTGGCTGCCCTGCACGAAGTAAGCGCCAAAATCCCCGTCCTCTACACCACCAACACCAGCTTGTCGCTTGTCGTCGTGAAACAGATGGCGCGCGTGGCCGCGCGTTTGCTGAAAGATCAGGATTACGACGTTTCAATTCTGGACAAGCATCACCGCTGGAAAAAGGACGCCCCCTCCGGCACCGCCCTCACGCTCGGCAAGGCCGTGCTTGAAGGCAATGACGGCAAGCACCCGCCTGTTTACTCCTCCATCCGCAGCGGCGCGATTGTGGGTGAGCATGACATTCTGTTTGCCGGCACAGGCGAGAACATCACCATCCAGCATGTCGTGACAGACCGCCGCGTCTTCGCACGCGGCGCGGTGCAGGCCGCTTTGTGGCTCGCCGGACAAAAACCCGGCTATTACATCATGGACGATGTCTTGGAGATCGGCGGGTAAAAACCGCCCTTCTGCCTTGAGCCCTTGCTCCGTATAAGTACTTAGAAGGATTTGCTTGTCCCTCAATGGATCGTGGCGTTCCAACTGTTTTTATACAGCAATGATGCAGCAAAACAGCGAATGATAACGACAACAGATCGGACCATTACAGTGCTGCATGCGAAAGCAGGTGTTGTACGTTTCTAGCTAATGCTTCCAACAGCACAATTTCACATATCATAGTATGGACATTTCGGCGGTTTTTATATAAAAGAACGCCAGCGTAAAAACGCCCCATTCTTTCGTTTACAACAACAAAAAAAACTATGACGAAAAATAAGGACAAGAAGCCAAAAGGGTTTGCTGAATCGATTGATCCAGCCGCCATGGCTCTATCGCCTCCTGAAAACCTTAAAAGAAGCAATTTAAGCAAGTGCTTTGAATACGCCTTGCAAGCCGTGGAAAATATGGGACAAAAAAAACCAAATTGACACGAGGGGTCGTCGTTGCCAAAACGCCCGCGATAAGATATTATTCCTACCCATGTTGACCCATGAAGAAATCTGGCGCGCCATTGATCGCCTTGCCGAAAGAAATGGCCTGACGCCATCCGGCCTTGCGCGCAAGGCGCAGCTCAGCCCCACCGCCTTCAACCCCAGTAAACGGGCGAGCGCGAAGCGCAAACGGTGGCCGTCTACGGAAAGCATCGCGGCGATCTTGACGGCGACCGCCTGCCCGCTGGAAGAGTTCATTGCGCTGATCACCTCGAAAGAAAAGCTGAAGACCAAGATTCCCGTTTTGACCTTGGCGCAGGCCGCGCGGCCCCATGCCTTTTCCGCCGTTCAGCCCGTCGCCGTGCCCAATGAAACAATCTGCGATCATATGGCGTTGCCTGCCGCGCAGGATCCGGCCTGTTTTGCGTTGGAAATCGACACGGCGGCCTATGCCCCCGTTTACCCCGAAGGCGCGGTCGTTATTCTCTGCCCTTCCGAAAAAGTGCGGCGCGGCGACCGCGTTGCCTTACGCACCGCACAGGGCGACATTTTAATCCGGCGCCTGAGCCGCGAGGGCGCGCAAAAGATCGAGCTGTCTTCGCTGGCGGGCGATGCGCCGCCCGAAACGCTCACGCGCAGCGAGATTCAGTGGATCTATAAAATCCAGTGGGCCAGCCAATAAACGTCCGTTTTCTGGCGTTTCCTACGGCTAAGGGCTTGCCCAAGCGCGACAAAAAACGTAAAGATAAGGGCTTGTTTCTTTTACAAATGGCCCGAACATGTCCGATACAACGCCCCCCACCGCTTCGCCCACTGCCAATCCTGAAGATGAAATCTCGCGTCGCACGCATCGTCTGGAAACGCTGACAACCTCTTATGGCAATCCGTATCACGAGACGCGCTTTGATAAAACGCATAGCGCCGCCGCCATAAAAAAGCAGTTTGAAGCCTTGGAAAACGGCGAGAAAACAGAGGTGAGCGTTTCCATCGCGGGCCGCGTCATGGCCATTCGCAACAACGGCATGTTCCTCGACATTCAAGACGACAGCGATCGCGTACAGGCCTTTCACGACATCAAGGCTGCTGACCCAAAACGTTTGGAACTGCTCAAGCTTCTTGATCTGGGTGACATTGTTGGCGTGACGGGCAAAGTGCGCCGCACCCCGCGCGGTGAGATCACTGTCGATGCGAGCGATCTTAAAGTGCTCTCCAAAGCCTTGGAGCCGCCGCCTGAAAAGTATCACGGTTTGAAGGATGTGGAAGTCCGCTTCCGCCACCGCGAGCAGGATTTAGCCTCGTCGCAAAAAACGCGCGACACGCTGCGCGCACGTTTCAAGATGATCGCCGCGATTCGCCAATTCCTCAATGAAAAGGATTTCCTTGAAGTCGAAACGCCCATGATGCACGTCATCGCAGGCGGCGCTTTGGCCAAGCCTTTTGCCACACATCATAATGCGCTCGACATGCCGCTTTATATGCGCATCGCGCCGGAGCTGCATTTGAAGCGTCTGGTCATCGGCGGATTGTCGGAAAAGGTTTATGAGATCAACCGTTGTTTCCGCAACGAAGGCGTGAGCCCCAAGCATAACCCTGAATTTACGTCGATCGAAGTATATCAGGCCTTTGTCGATTTCACGGCCATGATCGAGCTAACGGAAGCCATCGTCGAGCATGTCGTCAAAACACTTCACGGCACCACGAAGATCAAATTCGGCGACAAGGAAATCGACTTCACCGCGCCGTGGCCGCGCAAAAGCATGGTTGATCTGATCACCGAGCATACGGGCGTCGATTTTTACAAAACCACGGACATCATCGCCGCGCGTGACGCTGCCGCCAAGATCGGCATCAAGACGCAAGAAGGCCTCAGCTGGGGGCAAATTGTCGAGGCGGTCTTTGACGAACGGGTCGAACATCATTTGATCCAGCCCACGCATGTCATCGATCTGCCCAAGGAAATCTCGCCATTGTCGAAGGCTTGGCCGGATCGCCCACACGTCGCGCAGCGCTTTGAAACCTATGTGAATGGCTGGGAAATCGCGAACGCATTCAGCGAGCTGAACGATCCGCGCGAACAACGCGCCCGCTTCCTTGAACAAGCCGAGCAAAAACGCGGGCCCGATGATCCCCCTCACCCCATCGATGATGATTTCATCAAAGCGCTGGCGTTCGGCATGCCGCCGATGGGCGGGATGGGCATGGGAATTGATCGTTTGGCGATGCTGATGACGGATAGCGCGAGCATCCGCGAGGTCATCGCATTCCCGACAATGCGCCCTGTCGAATAGGTTAGAGCTGCGCCTAGCCGCCTTTGTTTTTCTTGACGGCGTCGAGCGGCGTGTTGCCGGTTACGTCCGCGCCCCAGATGGCTTCCAGCTGCTGGGTGCCTTCACGCAGCGTGCGCAAACGGCTTTCCTGATTGATCAGGATCACGGAAGCGATAACCGGCGGCACGGCATAAAGGATCAGATGGCCGATACCGGCCGCGCCCAGCATAATCGCCCATGACAGCGGATCGAAAACGATCTTTAACGCCGCCTCCATCGTCTGGCCGTTTTGCCAAAGATCGATCAGGAACGGTAAAACCCCCGCAAAGTTCAGATAACCGATGGTCGCCAGAGACGAATGACTCTCTTCGGTATCCGTCAGCAGCGCGACGATCGTTGGCGTTAGCCCCAGACAAACCAGCAAGGTCGGCACGCCAAAGGGAATGACGCAGCCGATGATCACCATAAAAATGACCAGCTTTCCCCCGCCCGATTTTTTGGGTTTGGTGGCCAAAGCCTTTGTTTCAGTCGAGTCTGTCATGTTCCTATCCTATCAATCCGTTCCAGACCGTACGCCATAAGGTCAGCGCGATCAGGATCAACGCCAGCAAACTGGCGATGCTGGCCGATACGGGCCGCCCCAAATCGCGCGCTACCGTGTCTTTGTTTTTGATATTGTGCTGGATGACCTCCATTTCTTTCTGGATGGCCTGATACATTTGCCGCGCGGCAAGAAAATCGGTTTCGTCGCCGATAACGCGATCGGGATCGTCCACGCGCTTTAACAGCAGGGACAGACTTCCCTTCTCGACTGCTTCCTTGGCCTGACGTCGCACCTTTTCCTGAAGAGGCTTGCTGAGAAACCGTTTGAAGCACGGCTCGACCAACGGCAGAAGCCAAGCGCATAAACGCGGTAGCTGGTCGGGCCCATAGCGATATTGCATTTCACCAAACAAGGAGAGCATGGCAAGGCCACGCTTCATGCCTGTTTCCGTTGGACTCATCGCCGCGAACAACGCTTCGCTGCGTTTTTCACGCGCGATCAAATACGCCGCAAGATGACGATCGATGGGATCACTGGGGTGCCCGCCGGAAGCCGCGATCCTTTCCAAAGAAGCCAACACGTGCTTGGGCGAAAGAACACAATCGTTCTTGAACATCGGACTCAAACAGGGAATGCCGGGGTTCATCTCGTAAAGTGCGAGCTCCAGACCGCTGCCAAACGAGTCTTTTTCGACCATGCCGCGCATGCGTTCCATATGCTGCGCAAACGGAACCAAATCCATCTTCGCATCTTTTTGGACATTGACCCAAAGGGTCACAAGCTGGGAGGAGATAATCTCGTTGATGGTCTGCAGGTTTTGCCCCGTTGCCACGGCCTCGACCAGCGCCGTGGCAATGCCCGTCGGCATCACATTCAACCCGCGATAACGAATGGGCGCGGACGGATCCAACGCGATACAGGCCCGCGCCACCAATTGATCCTGATAATGGCTTGTCTTGCCCGCTTCTTTGACTTCCTGAACCGCTTCGATAATGCTTTTCGCGCGCTCTTCGTCCCCCAAAGAACGCGTCACCCACTTCTCCAGATTTCCGCTTTCGATATGTTTGACGGCTTCGGGAACATTTTCGGACAGCGCCATCGCCAAGGGGCGCACTTGCCAATATTCCTTGCCAGCCACATCGAAATGGCGACTGGCGCGACGACCGGCATCCGAATTTTTAGGCGTCAACCGCCGCCCCGTCATCCATTGTTCAAGATCTTCGCTCAGCCAGCGCTGACGCGGGTCATCCGCCAGCAGACCACGCAGCAATTCGATATGCGAGGGAGACAGACGCCTGTTGCCGATAGCCGCGCTAAACGAGCCTTTTTCCAGCTTGAGGCGCAAGATGGCTGCATCATCCATTCCGTGAAACGGATTGCAGCCCAAGACCACCATGGCCAGCGTCATCCCGAACGCATAGCAATCGTCGGCATGCATTCC
>DNGD01000157.1:864-22815 GCA_003486725.1 Rhodospirillaceae bacterium | reverse complement strand
CAGACGTTGCGATAATGCCGGAGACGTCGCCATCGCCGATCAGCATGATACGCGCACCGCTTTGACGCACATTCGCGATCAGTTCTTCATGACGGGGGCGATTGAGAATGCAAACCTGAAGTTCGGAAATCTCGCAAGCCTTCGCCTTGGCGAGGTTTTTGAGGTTTTCCATAATCGGCGCGTCCAGATCCACCAGATTATCGGGCAGGCCGCCGCCGACCGCGATTTTGTCCATATAAACGTCCGGCGCATGCAAAAAGCCGCCTGCTTCGGCGATCGCCACAACGGCCATCGCGTTATAGCCGCCCGTTGCGCAGATCGTCGTACCTTCGAGCGGATCAAGCGCGATATCAACCTTGGGACCCTGCCCGCTGCCGACTTTCTCACCGATATACAGCATCGGCGCTTNNCTCGCCGATGTAGAGCATCGGCGCCTCGTCGCGCTCGCCCTCGCCGATCACCACGGTGCCGTCGATGTCCAAAACGTTCAGCGCGCGGCGCATGCCGTTCACCGCCAATTGATCCGCCGCCTTTTCATCGCCGCGTCCCACCATCGGCACACAGGAAAGCGCCGCTGCCTCAGCCACGCGGCCAAGTTCCAAAGCCAGATTGCGATCCATATAAGCGTCTTTATGCATTAGTCATTCCCCTTATTCCTGTTCGATGCGAAGGCAAAGCGGTTCTTCCCAAACGGTGTCCAAAACCGCCATTTGAGCCAGCGCCGCGCGCAGTTTAGCCTCATTTGTTTGGTGTGTCACGATAATGACGGGCACGCCGGTTCCGTCCTGTTTACCTCGTTGCAACAGCGATTCAATCGATATCGCGTTGTCGCGCAAAATCGCGGCAATATCGGCCAAAACACCCGCTTTATCGGTCACCTGAAGCCTCAAATACCAGCGTCCAATGCGCCCTTCCAAGGGCAAGGGCGTGAAATCGGTGAGGCTGCTGGAGGGCCGGATCCACGGATTAACCTTATGCCCCCGCGCCAGATCGATCAGATCACCCACCACGGCGCTGGCGGTCGCCTGAGCCCCCGCACCGCGCCCGATCAGGTTCAGCGGACCCACCGCATCGCCTTGCAACTGGACGGCATTCAAAACCTCATCCACCGACGCGAGCGTCGAGGACAGCGGCACGAGGCACGGGCTGACGCGCTGCTCGATCCCGTCCTTATGAAGCTTGGCGACGCCCAGCAGCTTGAGCCGATAGCCCAGCTCGGCGGCATAGGCCAGATCGACGCTGGATATCCGACGGATGCCTTCGATGGAAACGGAAGCCATGGTCGGTTTCACGCCAAAGGAAAGCGCGGTCAGAATGCACAGCTTGTGCGCGGTGTCAAATCCGTCCACGTCCGCCGTTGGGTCGGCCTCGGCATAGCCGAGCGCCTGCGCCTGCGCCAGCACATCGGCAAATTCCAGATGATCGCGCGCCATGCGGGTCAGAATGTAGTTGCAGGTGCCGTTCATGATGCCCTGCACCGACAAAATGCGGTTGCCGACCATCGCCTCGCGCATGGTTTTGATGATGGGGATGCCGCCGCACGCCGCCGCCTCGAACGACAGGCTCACATCGTTCTTCTCGGCCAAAGCCCCCAGCGCGACGCCGTGATGCGCGAGCATCGCCTTGTTCGCGGTCACGACAGACTTGCCGTTCGACAGCGCCTTCTCACAGAGATTTTTGGCCACGCCCTCGATACCGCCGATCAGCTCGACCACTACATCGACATCGGGTAAATCGGCCAGCGCCAGTGTGTCTTCAACAAACCGGACGCCCGCAAGATCGATGGGACGCGGTTTGTCCCTGTCGCGCGCGCTGACGGCCACAACATGGATGGAAGTGCCAATCGATTCTTCAATCGAGGCCGCATTGTCTTTGAGGAGTTGATAGGTTCCGCAACCGACAGTCCCCAGACCGGCGATCGCAATGTTCAATTTTTTCATAAGAGACTCCTATGGCGTGAGGACAGAAAACGACGTTTCTTATTCTTGTGTCGTCGTCCGCGTTCGCTCGGCCTCACCATACAGCTCAATGTTTCGAATACGTTCCATTTCAGCCTTGGCCTTCATATTGTCCGAGGCCAAGTCTGTCGATTTTTCCGCCCGCTCTGCTTCAGTCGAAAATTTCGGTTTTGTCTCAGGAACATCGGCAAGATTGGGCCAGCTGGGATCCTTCAGACCCGAGGGAGAGCCCACCACGCGCGGTGCATTCAAAACACTGTCATCGGGCTCGCCCGTCAGCCATTGGGGGCCGCGCACATCCGCGCAGGCAGCCAACAGAAAGACCGCACAGAAAAAAACGGCGCGCGCGCACTTTGCTACTGATTTTGAATCACATTTCATGTTATGAGGGTGCTCCCACCGACTTGATTCTAGTCCCGTTTGTTTCCCGCCAGACTTTACGACCATAGCAGCCAACGTGAAAAAATCCAAATCCAGAAATCACTCCGCCGCCGGCGCCCATGAACACAAAGCTGCCATGAAAGAGCTTCGCTCGATCATTGAAGGCGAAATGGCGCGTCATCAGGCCGCAACCGCTGCCGCAAAGCCTGAAACCTCGGCAAAACAGACCCCCGAAACTCAAGTCTCCAAACCTCAAGAAACAGTTCCTCAAGCGCCAACCCCTCCAGCGCCTGCCCCTCACGCTGCCACCCCGGCAGAACCACAGGCGCAAGCTTCCCAGAAGGTTACCCAGATGGACACGCAAACACCTCCCCAAACTCCCCCGCAAAATGGCACAGGAGCCTCGTTCATCCCGAAACTGCCGCTGTTGCCGCAAATTTCGCTGCCCGAGATTCCGACGATTGAAGCGCCCGACTTCGGCGTAACGTCCGCCAAGATCATGCTGCTCGCCGCGCGCACGCATAAACTGCTGAACAACTTTTTCGCGCGCAACAAAACGATGAACGAAAAAATGCGCTCGTTTGATCCGGGCCATGTGGGTCAGGCTTTCGCCGACTTTGCGAAAAAAACCTTGTCGGATCCGCACCGCTTTGTCGAAGCGCAGNNCAGATCGCGTTCATGCAAGACTACGTCAAGCTGCTGCAAAACACGGCGGCGCATGCGAACGGCAAAAAAGGCGACCCCATCATCAAGAGCGATCCCTCCGACAAACGCTTTAAAGACGCCGCATGGGAAGAAAGCTGGATTTTCGATTACATCAAGCAATCCTATTTGCTGACCGCACGCTACGCGCAAGATCTTGTCGATAACATCAACGGCCTTGATCCCAAAATCGCGCACAAGGTCAAGTTCTACACGCACCAGATGATCGATGCGCTCTCGCCCACCAACTTCTGGCTGACAAACCCCGAAGTGCTGCGCAAAACCATCGAGACCAAGGGCGAGAACCTGATCCATGGTCTTGAAAACCTGCTGGACGATATCGAGCGCGGCCACGGCCAGCTGATGATTTCGATGAGCGACAACACCGCCTTCCACCTTGGCGACAATATCGCGAGCACCAAGGGCAAGGTCGTTTATCAAAACGAGTTGATCCAGCTTATCCAATATGCGCCGCTGACGGAAAGCGTGCATAAAACGCCGATCCTCCTCACGCCGCCATGGATCAACAAATTCTATATTCTTGATCTGAAGGCCGAGAGTTCCTATGTCCGCTATATGGTGGAACAGGGCCACACGGTTTTCTGCATCTCATGGGTGAACCCCGATGGCCGCTTTGCCAAGACCAATTTCGACGATTACATGATGCTGGGGCCCGTCGCGGCCTCGGTTGAAATCGCGCGGATCACGGGCGAAAACGCCATCAATTGCATCGGCTATTGCATCGGCGGCACCGCGCTGTCCTGCATGCTGGCGTGGCTGGAAAGTGCGGGCAGCAACAAGCCGTCCGGCATGCCGGCCATTAAATCCGCGACCTTCCTCGTCACCATGATCGATTTCGCCGAACCGGGTGATCTGGGCGTGTTTGTCGATGAGGATCAAATCCAGCTTCTGGAATCCATGATGGAAGGCCAAGGCTATCTGTCCGCCGGTGTGATGGGCACAACGTTCAGCATGCTGCGCGCCAACGATTTGATCTGGTCGTTTGTCGTGAATAATTACCTGATGGGCAAGGAGCCCTTCCCGTTCGATCTTCTCTCATGGAACTCGGACTCCACGAACTTGCCACAGGCGATGCAAAGCTATTACCTGCGCAATATGTATCTGGAGAACAACCTGATCCAGCCGAACCGTCTGTCGATGAAGGACGTGCCCATCGATCTGCGCAAAATCAAGGTGCCCACCTTCTGCCTTTCCACACAGGAAGATCACATCACGCCGTGGCGCTCCACCTATGCCGCGACGCAGACTTATAGCGGGCCGGTTACGTTCTGCCTGTCCGGCTCTGGCCATATCGCGGGCGTCGTCAATCCGCCAGCGAAGAAGAAATACGGCTATTGGACGAACGAGGCCGCCAGCGGAACCGCCCCCAAACCCGCCAATCCAGAAGATTGGATGAAGGGCGCGACGAAGCACGAAGGCTCATGGTGGCCGGAATGGATCAAGTGGCTGTCCCAGTACGCCGGTGAAAAGGTCGCCCCGCGCGATCCCGCCGCCAATGGCAACGCCATCGAAGACGCCCCCGGCAGCTATGTGAAGGTGCGGGTTATATAAAGCCCCATCGTCTTTGCCTCTCTCCCGTCATTGCGAGGAGCCATGCCGTAGCGCAAGCGACGGCTGGCGACGCGGCAATCCATGCTGACGCTCGGCATACAACTCATATCGTCATTTCTTCCTGCACCCACCGCATGGATTGCCACGTCGGCCTATCGGCCTCCTCGCAATGACGGGATGGAGGTTTTTTTTACTTATATTCCTTCGCCAACGCTGCGTATTCCTCGGGCCGCGACTGGAACTCCGCCCGCTCGGTTGCCGTGATCTCGCGCCAATATTTGGCCGGAGAGCCCGCCCAGATCTGTCCGCTGCCGACCACCTTGTTGTTGGTGAGCAGCGCACCCGCCGCCAGCATGCCGCCCGCTTCCACGCGCCCGTAATCTAGGATCGTCGCACGCATGCCGATGAACGCGCCGTTGCCCACCGTGCAATCATGCAGCAGCGCCATATGCCCCACCGTCACGTTATCGCCGATATGCGTGCCGTTGCCGCCTTCGGTGATGTGCACAACCGTGCCGTCTTGAATATTGGTTTTCGCGCCGATGCGGATGGGGCCCATATCGCCGCGCAAGATGCAACCGGGCCAGATGGAGGTTTCCGCGCCGATAACAACATCACCGATGATGACGACAGACGGCGCGATAAACGCGCTTTCATGAATTTGCGGCAGTACGCCGCGAAAAGGAAGGATGGTGGGCATAAGGGGGACTGGGGACTAGGGACTAGGGACTAGGGAAAAGTGATTAGGTATGAGATGTGAATATAAGTCAATACAACATGACAGAGTCCAATGAAAAAGGGAGAGCCGAAGCCCTCCCTAGTCCCCAGTCCCTAGCCCCTAGTCCCAATCTTAGTCTTCCGACTTCTTCGCCATACGCTTGCGCGTGTTGGGATCGAGGTAACGCTTGCGCAGACGGATGGAGGTTGGCGTGACTTCCACCAGCTCGTCGTCATTGATGTACGCAATCGCTTTTTCCAGCGTGAGGATCAGCGGCGGCGTGAGGCGGATGGCCTCATCCTTGCCAGACGCGCGCATGTTGGTCAGCTGTTTGCCGGTCAATACGTTCACGTCCAGATCGTTGTCCTTTGCGTTCTCGCCGATGATCATGCCTTCATAGACCTTGACGCCCGGTACGATCAGCATCGGGCCGCGATCCTGCAGCTTCCACATGGCATAGGCCACGGCCTCGCCCTTGGCGTTCGAGATCATCACACCTGTGCGGCGCGACTGAATGGCGCCCTTGTACGGAGCATATTCGGCGAAGATACGGTTCATCATGCCCGTGCCTCGCGTGTCCGAAAGGAACTCGCCGTGATAGCCGATAAGACCACGCGAAGGTGCCATAAAGGTCAAGCGGATCTTGCCACCGCCCGAAGGCTTCATGTTGGTGAGTTCAGCCTTGCGTTCGGACATCTTGTTGACGACGGTGCCGGAGAATTGCTCATCCACGTCGATTTGCACTTCTTCGATCGGCTCCATCTTCTGGCCATCGATTTCCTGAAACAGAACGCGCGGGCGGCTGATCGTCAGCTCGAACCCTTCGCGGCGCATCGTCTCAATCAGGATGCCGAGTTGCAATTCGCCGCGACCCGAAACTTCGAAGCTATCTTTTTGATCGGTTTCCGCCACGCGAATGGCCACGTTGCCTTCGATCTCGCGCATCAGACGATCGCGAATCATACGGCTGGTGACCTTGTCGCCTTCGGTGCCCGCGAGCGGCGAGTCATTCACCGAGAAGGTGATCGCAATCGTCGGTGGATCGATGGGACGCGCATGCAGCGCTTCCGTCACAACCACGTCGGCGAGCGTATCGGCCACGGTGGCTTTGCTCAGACCGGCCAGCGCAATGATGTCGCCTGCTTCGGCTTCTTCCACCGGCACGCGATCCAGCCCGCGGAACGCGAGGATCTTGGTGATACGGCCCGTTTCAACTTGTTGCCCATCAGGGTTCATCGCCTTGATCGCCATGTTTGGCTTGACGCGACCCGATTGAATGCGGCCCGTGAGCAAACGACCCAGATAGGGGTTCGCTTCAAGCAGCGTCGCCAGCATCGTGAACGGCGCTTCGGGATCCACAACGGGCGATCCGACATGCTTGAGGATAAGCTCAAAAAGCGGCGTGAGGTCATTGCCCTCTTTGCCAACCTGATCCATCTTCTCGACAGCCCAGCCCTGACGGCCCGAGGCGAAAAGCGTGGGGAAATCCAGCTGCTCGTCCGTCGCGTCCAGCGCGGCGAACAAATCAAACACTTCGTCGTGAACTTCGTTCACGCGCGCATCGGGACGATCAACCTTGTTGATCACGACCATCGGCTTCAAACCGATCGACAAAGCCTTGGACACCACGAACTTCGTTTGTGGCAAGGGGCCTTCCGCCGCGTCAACCAGAACGACAACGCCGTCCACCATCGACAAAATACGCTCAACCTCGCCGCCGAAATCGGCATGCCCAGGGGTATCAACAATATTGATGCGCGTATCTTTCCACATGATCGACGTGCACTTTGCCAAGATGGTGATGCCGCGCTCACGTTCCAGATCGTTACTGTCCATCGCGCGTTCGGCGACTTGTTGGTTGTCGCGGAACATGCCGGACTGGCGCAAAAGGGTATCCACTAGCGTGGTTTTTCCATGGTCAACGTGCGCGATGATAGCGATATTACGAAGTTTCATAGTTCTTACTCTCTGTCTTTCTTTTGTTTTCTATTCCCAGGGACTCGGGACTAGGGACTAGGGACTAGGAAAGGATTGCAAAAAGAACACTGTCCAACGTTCTGCAACACCCTCACCTTTATCCTCATCCCTAGTCCCTAGTCCCAAGTCCCCAGTCCCTTGGCAACCGCCCAAGTCGCGATCACAACCAGAATGACCGCCGTTACGCGGTTCAACGTCGTCACGCCCTTCTCGGTGAAGCGTTTGCGAAACAGCGAAACGCCGCCCGACAGCATCAACCACCACAAGGACGATCCCGCGAATATCCCCGCGATAATCATCCCCGCCTCAAAGCGATCCCGCAGTCCGCCAAACGTCGCCACCACCGCCATTACCCCGAAGATCGTCGCGGGGTTCGTGATCGTGATCACAAAGCTTGTCGCCATCGCCTTCAGCGCGCCATGCAGATGGGCGCGCTTCAGGTATTTTTTCTCAACTTCTTCCGTACTCACATCACGGAGCTTGTCGTGCCACGTGTGCCATGCCACCAAAACCAAAAACGCCCCGCCCACCACATGGATCGGATCGTTATAGGTTTGCAAAATATCCGTGATCGCCGTCACGCCCAGCGCCGCAACGGCACTGAAAAACGCATCGGCAAACGCCGCCCCAAACCCTGAGGCAAAGCCGATGAACAACCCTTTATGGATCGTGCGACGGATGCACAGCAGACCGACGGGGCCGACAGGAGCCGCCACCATTATGCCCAGCACGAGGCCGCGCAAAAATACGTCCAGATCACCGAACAAAACCGTTCATCCCACAGCCATTTATCTATTTCGGCAGCTTATGGCAGAGGAACGGGGGCAAAGCAAGGAAAAGCACGAAACTAATGGCTTTTAGTTTCAAGGGGTAATCCAAGCGATACTATCAGAAAGTTATTCAATTACACAGTGGTAGCCGAGGCCTTTGTGCTGGGAAACACCGCCACGACCCGGCAGGAAGAAATATCGCCCTTGCCCCAGCCGTATTGCCGTCACCACGGCGCAGGCTTTATTCGCGCCATCCAGGTTTTTTTCTACCTCTATCGGCCAATTATCCGGGATGGGGGGCAACCCACGGCCAATCAATGAATAGCCTAAACTTCCGTCAACAAGAGAGTGCCTAACAATAGGCGAACACACGCCCTTGGCAGCGCAGTTATTTAGGCCATGACGGGCTGCTGCCCGAACCTGATCAAGCTGGTTTTCGGTAAAGTGCGGCAGTTCATTTTTCACGTAATTGCCATACGACACAAATAATGCGGACGCGGTCACGGCAAGAACCACCGACGGAATAACAGGGGCACCGTGATCCCTGTAATCGATTTTATCCGGATAAAAGCGCCTCACCCCCCGATAAGCCGCAAAGCCTAAAGCCAAAGGAATACCCGCATAAGGGCAAAGAAACGCGTATACGGCTGAGATGGCAAGCCCTGCCGTATTCAACTTGTGCTTTGCAGAAAACTCCCACTCGGATTCTGAAAGTGATTGCAAGGCAGCGCCCAGACGAAAATCGGATTGTGTCTTACTCGTCATCATCCATTTCTCCCTTTTACTTGTCTAAGGCGTTAATAATACAGAAAAACTAGCATAGCCCTGTAATCAAGGAAATATGAAATAAAAGGCACCAAGAAGAACCCTCATTCCACCCTAGGCGATACCGCCGGACTATTCCCCTTGCCGTATGACGATTCTTGATTTAATCATATTTAACCTTACTTTTCGTCTCCTCTCCCGCCCCCCATCTCCATAGAGGTTCCGCCATGCATATCCCCGATCATATCGTCTCGATGCCTGTTAACGCTGTGACCATGGTCGCTGCGACGGCTGCTCTGGCCGTAAGCCTGTGGCACGTGAAACGCGCCACGAAAACGGCCATGACGTCCACGCCGGTTTTGGCGATGGTTGCGGCCTTTATCTTTGCCATACAAATGATCAACTTCCCCATCGGCGGCGGCACCAGCGGCCACTTCCTCGGCGCGGTTGCAGCGGCAGCGGTTCTGGGGCCATGGGGCGCTTGCCTTGCGCTCTCCCTCGTCCTGATGGTTCAGGGAATCTTCTTCGCTGACGGCGGCATGACCGCGATCGGCAGCAACATCGTCAATATGGGCGTGATCGGCGGCCTTCTCGCCTATCCGCTTATGCGTCGTTTACGCGCGTTGCTTCCTGCAGGCAAAGCGGGCTTCCTCGCCGCCGCAGCCGGTGCTAGCTGGCTTAGCCTCATGATGGCTTCTGCGGCTTGCGCCGTGGAACTCGCACTTTCCGGCACCTCACCGTTGGCAACCGCCCTGCCCGCGATGGTTTCGACGCACGCCCTCATCGGCCTTGGCGAAGCGACGCTCACCGTCGCGGCTCTCGCGGCGCTGGTTCACTTCAAGCCAACGCTGTTGCCAAGCTGGGCGTTGATGGGTCACACGACTTCGCAAACTGACGCGAAGAACGTCGTTGCCGGTGGTCTTGTCGTGGCGTTGCTGCTTGCGACGATAGGCAGCCCCTTCGCTTCCACAGCACCGGATGGTTTGGAAAAGATTGTAACGGCCAGTCATGCCGTGTGGAGCTATAGCGCGTTCGCCGATTATCAAATCGCGGCGATCGCTTCTGAAGGATTGTCGACAGGTCTTGCCGGTTTCATCGGCACGATGATCGTGTTCGCTGTTGGCTTCGCGCTGACACGTTTCACGTCACGCGCTTCGGCCACGTAATCCGACGTATTTTTTGAGAAAAACGCGGCTCCCTTTTCTCTCCTCATCACGAGGAAAGAAAAGGGAAAAGCGCCATTACATACGATGAATATCCCCATTCCTTTACCTTTGATTCACATTCAATTTACGATTGAGCAAAAACGGCCACATTATCAAGGGCCATTCCTTACCAGCAGAAACCTGCCGTAATTTTAGCGTTTATTAAAGGTTCTGGCCGTAATTTAGAGTGTAACCAGACGCTTTTTTTCACTTTTTTCAAGTCTCAGTCGCATCATGAACGAGATCACTTCTATCGCATCATTGGCAGATATTATTTCAGCTTCTGGCCATGTCGCCTATCAGTGGGATTTACGCCTTGACCGCATTATGTGGTGCGGCCCGTGGCAACAACTTTTCGGCAGTGATCGCGAAACGCCGCCCGTCAATGCGCTGGAGCTTTCCACCATCGTCCTGCCCAACGATCATCATTTGATTTTCAACGACACCGCGCCAACATTCGACCGCGAGTATCGTTTGCGCGCCGCGGACGGTTCACTCATCTGGGTGCATGAACACGGCACCACCGATTTTGAGCGAGGCCGCGCGATCCGTCAGCAAGGCATGCTGCGCATCGTCGAAAACGCAGGCGAAAAAAGCCCGTATGCCGGCACCAGCCCCGACCGCGACCCGCTAACGGGACGCCCCAACCGCGATTGCATGCAGGCGCTGATCGAAAAGCTTTTGAAAACATCGCGCGAGAACCGTTATCAAAGCGCGTATCTTGTCGTTGGCATCGACAAGCTGGCTTTCGTCAACGAAGCGATGGGCACCAAGGCCGGCGATCTGTTGATTTGCGCCGTAGCGGATCGTCTCAATGAACTGACCCCCACCCGCGCCTTGGTTGGCCGCGTGGCCGGCGATATGTTCGGCATTCTTTTGCCCGGCTTGTCGCGGGAGATGGAATCCCTCACAGCACGAATTTTGGCGAATTTCCACGACCATGCGATCTCGGCGGGCAACCACTGCCTGCATCTGTCCGTTTGTATCGGCGCGATGCCCTTTGCCGACACGCAAAGCGACGCGATGGAAATGATGATCCACGCCGAACAAGCCCTGCACGAAGCGCGTCAAAAAGGGCGCGGGCAGTACGTCGTCTATATCGAATCCGCACGCCGTGGCGCAGAAAACCGTGCCGTTCTCGACCTTACGGAAAAAGTCAAACAAGCGCTGAAAAACGGCTCGTTAAAACTGGCCTACCAACCCGTCATCGACGCGAAGACGGGCGCGGTTGTCTTTTACGAAGTTCTGTCGCGTCTGTTCTATGAAGACGGCTCGCCCATGCCCGCCTATGAGTTCATCCCCGTCGTCGAACAAATGGGCATGGCACAAGAATTCGACGAACACGTTCTGGAACTTTCAATTCAGGAGCTGGAAGCCTGCGAGACCTTGCGTCTGGCCGTCAATATCTCCGGCCTCACCGCCGCCCTGCCGCATTGGCCGGATTACATGCAAAGCAAGTTGAGGGAGCGCCCTGATATCGCGCGTCGCATGATTATCGAAATTACGGAAACCGCCGCCGTGATGGACGTCGACAAAATCAAGCGGTTGGTCGAAATGTTGCGCGCGATGGGCAGCGAAGTTGCGCTGGACGATTTCGGGGCAGGTTCGACCTCCATTCGTCATTTGCGCAATCTGGATTTCGCGATCATGAAAATCGACCGCGATTTGCTGATCAACCTTACCACCAATCCGGAGCAGCAGCATCTTGTGCGGATGCTTATCGGCATGGCGCACGGCCTCGGCCTGCGCACCGTGGCTGAGGGTATTGAGGATGACGACGTGGCGCAGTGGCTGCGCAACGAGAACACAGACATGCTGCAAGGCTATTTCTTTGGCCGCCCGTCCTTTGACAAACCGTGGCAGCGCGGCGAGTAAACACCGCCCTTCCCTCTTTTGACATTCCCGCCGACCTGTCCTAGACTCCTTTCCACTGGGGTGCCCCTTCGTTTGGGGGCTGAGATTATACCCATTGAACCTGATCTGGGTTATGCCAGCGAAGGGAGTGTTCATGTCCGTTACAGGGTTTGCGCAGCCGCGCAGTATCCCCGCCTTCTTTACCACGCCCCCAACCTCTTCCACGCAATCTGCGGGGCGGCGCATTCATATCGGCTTTTCGCATCTTCAGCGCATCGGCAAAGGCGCCACCACCGACGTGTGGTTTTCTGATTTCTTTCACCCCGTACCCGACACGTCTTTGCAATGGGGCGCGATAAGGCAGTTTGAGCTGTTGCAGGAAGCGGGCAATCTGGCGATTGAAGATCTGGACGTCACCGACACGCGCCGCGCCTTTCAATCCATGATGAAGATGCGCGGCGGCGGCTATCGCGTCACGCAAATCACGCTGGGCGATTATACGGACGAGCCGGAACGCGACGACCTCGCCCTTTTCGATCAAAAACTGCAAGAAGAAATCGCACAGCTCATCAACTTCCTGTACCTCAGCGAGATGAGCGAGCAAGCCAATGAAGGCCATCAGGCCGCGCTGCAGAGCGGTTCATGGTCGCTGGCCTCGGCCATCCCGCATATCACAAGAACGCTGGGCGCACGGCGGCTGTTCAGTCCAGAGCGCGAGACGCTGGCCGAGAAGACCTTTTTTGAGTTGCTGGAGAAAATTCCCGCCAGCCATATCGTGCACGACACGGCCATCGGCCTCGTGCTGCCAGATGCGACGAAGGAAAAGAACTGGTGCTATATCGCGCAAGGCGAGAACACCTTTGCGACGTTTCAAAACACGATGACGACGGTGCTGGGGGGGCTTGATCGCGCGATGGCCACCATGCGGCATATGCGCGGCTATGGCGATCGCCTTGGCTCCCGTTTCGAGAATTGGGGCGCGGCTCCCGCCTAACCCCTACTCTTCCAGATCCACAAGGGTGAGCTTGACGCCGGCTTCCTGCATCTTGGCAAGGCCGATCGTGATGCTCTTTTTCCATTTGGCTTTCAGGCGGCCATTGGCGCGGCAGGAGTTCTTGGGAACGATCACCTCGGCAATGCCGCACTCGGCGATCAACCCCGCACACACGGCGCAGGGCGAAAGCGTCACGTAAAGGCGAGCGCCCTTCAGGCAGCTTTGCTTACGCACGGCCCGCGCGATCACCATCTGCTCGGCGCAGTTGATCCACAAAGAGCGTGAGCCGTCCACATAACGCTCGGACGGCTTGTCATCGACGCCATGCGCGAACCGGTTGGCGGCGCGGGAGATTTCGTTGCCCGCCGCATCGACCAGAACGGCACCGACCTTCACCGCAGGATGGGGGCTCTGTTTGGCCATCGACGCCGCGCGTTGCAGCCAATGCAACTGGACGGCTTTTTTATCCTTTAAAGACGATTTTAATCCCATAAAACACCATTTTTCGCTGTGTTACGCATTATACAACAGGGTTTTTACAAATTCGTTAAGGCCTGACGACCCTTGGGGGCCTAACCTCTGGACAGAAAGGCTTGGTTTCTATAGACAAAAGCCACGGTATAACCCCCCAAAGGAATCGCCTGCCATGTTGTTTCCCCCGCATAATTTCATCCCCCAAAACACCAACATCGCTTTCGTGTCAAAGCGCTGGTGGGGATTTGCCACAACCTTGGTGTTGATGATCGCGACCATCATCTCGCTGAGCATCAACGGGTTGAATCTTGGCATCGATTTCAAGGGCGGCATTCTGATCGAGGCAAAAGCCCAACAAGCCGTCGACATGTCGGCGCTGCGGGACACACTGGGCGGCTTGGGTCTTGGCGAAGTCTCGCTGCAGGAGTTTGGCTCCCCCGACGAAGTGCTGATCCGTGTGCAACGGCAGGAAGGCGACGAGGATGCCCAGCAACGCGCCGTCCAGCTGGTACGCGAAAAGCTGGGTACGGGCTATGAATATCGCCGCGTAGAAGTCGTCGGCCCCACCGTCGGCAAAGAGCTTTTCCAAGCCGGTGTTCTGGCGTCGATCTTCGCCGTTCTGGCCATCGCCATTTATGTCGGCATGCGCTTTGAATGGCAGTTTGGTGTCGCCGGTTTCGTCTCCACCCTTCACGACGTGTTTGTCACCGTCGGGCTTTATTCCCTCTTTCAACTGGATTTCAACCTGACCGCCGTGGCAGCGCTTCTGACGCTTGCGGGCTATTCGATTAACGATACCGTTGTGGTTTTTGACCGTATCCGCGAGGTTCTGCGTCGTCACAAGGCCAAGGATCTCGGCTCGGTAATCGATGCCTCGTTGAACCAGACGTTCTCGCGCACCTTGATGACAGGCGGCACGACGCTTCTGGCGTTGCTACCGCTCATTTTCTTTGGCGGGCCGACGCTGCTGACTTTCTCGGTGGCAATCGCATGGGGCATTCTGGTCGGCACGTACTCGTCGATCTACGTGGCCTCGTCGCTTCTTTTGTACATGCCGCCGCTGCGCCGCATCGACATCAAGAAGTAGATCATCCTAAGCGCCTAAAGCCGCGGGATCACGACAAACAGCGCGGCGATCAGGCCGAGGAACAGGAACGGCGCGAAGTGCACATATTCATGCCCTTCATAGGTGCTGCTGAACCGGCGCCATATCTTGCGCAACCCCATCCAGATGAGCGCCAGCCACGCCCCGATGACCCACGCCGCGATAACAGGCTTATAGCCATAGGCCAGCACGGCAAGGCCCGTCCACTTCGCATCGCCAAAGCCAAAGGCGTCATGCTTGGATATTTTCAGATATAAGTGATTGAAGAAACGCAAGGCCAGTACGGCGGCGGCGGCATAGGCGAAATGCTCGGCGGCGCGCAGCCAGCCCCCGTAATAGGCCAGCGCGAAGAATGTGCCCAAGAACGCGCCCACAACGGGCACATCGGGCACACGTCCCGTGCGGGCATCAACGGCGGAAACAATCGCCAAAACTAGAAGAACCAAGGGAGGGACGAATTGTATTTGCGCAGGGAAATCGGCGGTCAAGATATTGGAAATTTGCTGCGCGTCCATGGAAATCATTCCTTCACTTTATCCAGCGGCTTTCAACGGTTCATCCACCACGTCGTCTTCAGGCAGCGGATCAGGCGACAGGAACGCGTCAGCGCGCGCCATCTGTCCCAGATCCCACAGGCGCTCAGCCGTTTCACGCGCCATTTCTTTCCACCGCGCCGCTTCGGCTTGATTCATCGAGAGAAGCTGCTCCAGTTCGAACGCGCGGCGACGCCAGACCTCGATCTGCTCGGTGAGGCTCTGGTTTTGAATGACGTGAGCGTGCAGCTCATCATGCATCTGGTCAATTCTGGCTTCCAGCTGCACCGTAGAGGGCGAAAAGATTTTGCGTGATAAAGAAAAAGAAGAACGCTTGGCAACTTGCGCCAAATCGGAAAAGGTCAACCCGTCGCGCGACAGCATGCGCCGCGCCATGCGCAACGCGCCCAGCGCCTCGCCTTCCTGATCGGAATCGGCCAGCGCCAGCACCTTATCTAGTTGATCTGCAACCTTTTCATTCATATCTATGGCCTAGCATAAAATCCGCAGCCTTCCAAGACGGTGTTTTATTTGGCCGTCAGCGCGTGCATCCACCCCCTAATTGTGCTATTCTCACAAGGATTCCTTCGTACATCAACAAATGTGGAGGATCCCATGCCAAACATCGCCATCGTCTACCACTCCGGTTACGGCCATACCGCCGTGCTGGCTGTGTCCGTCCGTGACGGCGCTTTGCGCGTTCCGGGAACGACCGTCGATCTGATCCAAGTCGAAGACATTGAGGCTCACTGGCAAACTTTGAAAAAAGCCGATGCGATCATTTTCGGCGCCCCCACCTACATGGCCAGTGCCTCTGCGCCGTTCAAAGCCTTTATGGATGCCACGTCACCTTTGTGGTCTAGGCAGGAGTGGAAGGACAAGCTCGCCGCCGGTTTCACGAATTCCGGCTCGCAAAACGGCGACAAGCTCAACACGCTTGTCGAGATGATGTTGTTTTCCATGCAGCACAGCATGATATGGATCGGCCTTGGTCTGCTGCCCGGCAATAATAGCAGTAAAGGATCCATCGACGATCTGAATCGTCTGGGCAGTTACGCCGGTGCGATGAGCCAGTCGAACAACGACCAAGGCCCCGACCTGACGCCACCCGAGTCCGACCACAAAACGGCGGCCTACCTTGGCGAGCGCGTGGCCAAAATGGCCAGTCGAATGAAGGATTGATAGAAGTCGTTGCCGATAAAGGACAAACTACGTGTGTTATGGGGACGACTAGCTCATGCCTTTCAACAGAGGGAGGCGGGAATGGAAGTCAACTTTGTCACACTGAACATCTCCCGCAGCCAAAACTTGAAAACCGTTTTGGCTTTTAAAAAGGAGATTATTAAGCGGCACCCTCACACCATCTTCGCTTTTCAGGAGGTGGATATTAACGCCAAACGATCCGGCAATATCAACGTTGCGGAAGCCTTGGGCGAAGGCTGTAACTACTTCTTCTCTCAAACGATGGGTTATAACCCGTCGCAGCTTCGTTCAGCGCGCTACACTGGAAACAAGGGGCCGCCATGGCGTTACGGCCATTGCATCGTGTCCACGTTGCCCATTGCAAAAGGCATTGAGTTCCTGTTGTCGCATGAAAAATGGGGAAGTCTGTCTTCCGTCTATTGGAAAAAAGCGGCCGAGGATGCAGCCCGAAAGACAAATACGAAAAGCGAGTATGAACCCCGCACGGCAACACTCACGCGGGTTATTGCCGGTAAAAAGGAGTTCTACGTCACGACCACGCATCTTGCGCTCACGGAAGATCCATCACTCTCATCTTCCTTACGGCGAGGGCAAATGGCTTTTTTGATAAGAAAACTCAGAAACACAGTCCCCCGCAAAATGCCACTTATCGTCATGGGAGACTTCAACGCGACGCAATTTAATCCGGACTTAAGAGCATTACACCGATACATGAACCATGCACCCAATGCGATGGCCACCCAGAAAACCAGCCAAGGGAACATCAGCATGATCGATCATATTTTCTATCGCAATGCGCTTGCGGCCTCTGAGCCGCAAGTAATGGATTTAGAAGGATACAGCCCAGGGCGCCACCCGATGGATCGCAAGGCCTTGATGATCAGGATCGAGATTTAGATTTCCCCTCATTCGATTAAAGAAGCTTTTTAGAAAGCAAGGGTTAACAGCTTCTCCTTGTACAAGTGATAGCGCGTCCTATGATAAGGGAAGCCCCACCAACGCGCGCGCAAAATCGTCGGCATCGAAGATGTGTGGGTGGCCATTTTCTGCCCGCCCGTTAACCATGATTTCTTTGTTTTCAACCCTTCAACAGCCCCGCCGCGCGTGGTAGTGTAAGCCCCATTACACATGCTTTTAATCAGGAGGGTATTCTTTCCGTGCTTATTCGCGCCTATTCCATCAATACCTATAAAAGCAACAATCCCGCCGCCGTGCGTGATTTCGTAATGTCCGAAATCAAAAACGATCCAACCTCTTTGTGCGTTTTCGGCCTTCAGGAAATCGACGTCGGCGCGGTGCGCTCTGGAAACGTGAACGCCCTTGAAGTGATCGCGGGTGGTGATGCACTCAACGGCGGTCTGCCCCAGTTTTTTGCACGCAGCATCGCGTTTGATGGCAGCGGCGAAGTTCTCGCCCCGCACGCAAGCGGGGACAACGCATCTCTTTTTGAATATGGCATCGGCCTTGTCGCCTCCCACCCCATCGCGCAGGCGGAGCGCGTTGCTCTCGGCCCCAACGAAGCTTTGTTCTGGCAGCGCTCCACCCCTCCCGATTTTTATGATTGGGAGACGGAGCCACGCACAGCCATCATCGCCAATATGATCACGCCGAATGGCTCGCTTTGGGTGATTAATACGCATCTGGCCTATAGCCCCGACCGCTCCGTCCGCTCGCCCCTGCGCGCGATGCAGATTGAAGCCCTCCTAGCCGCTGCCAAGGAAATAATCCCGCCCAACGTCCCGACAATCGTGATGGGCGATTTCAATGCGACGGTCGCTAATCCAGACCTTGAGCCCCTCTTTAAACAGTTCAAAATCCGCACCCCGAAGGGGCCGACCTACACCAACGGACGTGGAACCAACGCGCAAATTGACTATATTTGTTCGCATGGTCTGACACCCCTGCCCCCCATGACAGCGGTGGCGGCGTCCTTCTCTGACCACAAAATTGTTCGCGCTCTTTTCAAGTTCTAAGGGCGATGGTTAAGGCTAAACGTCCAGCCCCATCAGTGACCGCGCGAAATCGGTGGCATCGAAAGGTTGCAGGTCTTCTACGCCCTCGCCCACGCCGATGGCATGGATGGGCATCTTGAAGCGATCCGCCAGCGCGACGAGCACGCCGCCCTTGGCGCTGCCATCCAGCTTGGTGACGACAAGCCCCGTCACCGTCGTCAAATCGCGGAACACCTCGACCTGCGTGTGCGCGTTTTGCCCTGTTGTGGCGTCCAGCACCAACAGCGTCGCGTGTGGCGCTTCGGTATCAAGCTTTTTCAGCACGCGGCTGATCTTCGACAATTCCTGCATCAGATCGGCTTTGTTATGCAACCGCCCCGCCGTGTCGATAAGCAGCACGTCAAAATCCTCGGCCTTGGCGATTTCCAACCCCTGATAGGCGAGCGCCGCCGCATCGCCGCCATCAGCGCCCACGAGAACCTCGCAATCCGCGCGCTCGGCCCACACTTGAAGCTGGCTCACGGCAGCCGCGCGGAACGTATCGCCCGCGACCATCAGAACTTTCAGATTTTGCGAGCGGAACAGACTGGCCATCTTGCCAATCGTCGTCGTCTTGCCTGTGCCGTTCACGCCGACCATCAGGATCACATAGGGTTTTTTGCCGACACCACGCACCAACGGTAAGGCGCAAGGCTCAAGGATCGCGGTGATCTGCGCGGCCAGCGCTTCCTTCACCTCTTGCTCGGAGATATCCTTGCCGAAGCGGTTTTTGCCAAACTCCGCGACGAGCCGCGCCGCCGTCTGTGGTCCCAGATCGGCGGTGATCAGCAATTCTTCAAGTTCTTCCAGCGCGGCCGCATCCAAGCGGCGCTTGGTGAAAAGCCCCGTGATCCCGTCACTTAGTTTGTTGCTGGATTGTGTCAGCCCTGTTTTAAGCCGCGCAAGCCATCCTGTTTTATTGGTCATAATTATCCTCAATATAATTCCGAGAACCCTTTTACCGCCCTCTTGCTACCACAATATCCCCGTCCCGTTCCAGACATTCGACGTTAATCACGCTGCCAACCGTGGCCGGAACCGTAAGGCGGACAGGCGCAAACGTGGGGGTACGGGCCAGCAAGGGCTGTTCCACATGGACGGCCAAACGCTGCCCCACAAGGCCATCCAGATGCGCTGCCACGGCGCGCTCGCCGATTTCCCGCAGCTTGGCGGCGCGGGCACGGCGGATATCCATGGGCACCTGCGGCATCTTGGCCGCCGGCGTGCCCGACCGCACCGAATAGGGGAAAACGTGCAGCCATGTAAGGTTAAGTTCTTCAACCAGCCGCGCCGTGTTTTCAAACATCTTTTCCGTCTCGCTGGGGAAGCCCGCGATGAGATCGGCCCCAAAGGTGATATCGGGACGCAGCGCCCTCGCCCTCGTACACAGTTCCACCAAATCCTTGCCCCTGTGGCGGCGCGCCATGCGGCGCAGCACCATATCATCGCAAGATTGCACGCTCAGATGCCAGTGCGGCATCAAGCGCGGCTCATGCTCTAACAGTCCCCACAAATCTTCATCAATCGCAGCGGGATCCAGCGAGGACAGGCGCAAACGTTTCAGCTCAGGCACACGGTCTAACAACTGCCGGATCATCGCGCCCAGCGTCATCTTGTTTTCCAGCTCCGCGCCATAGGACGTGATATCCACGCCCGTCAGCGCGATTTCGGGATAGCCTTGGCTGAGCAGCGTTTGCGTTTGATCGACAATCACATCCAGCGCGACAGAGCGCGAAGGCCCACGCCCATAAGGAATAATACAATAGGTGCAGCGATGATCGCAGCCGTTTTGCACCTGAATAAAACCGCGCGTGAGGCCACCTTCAAAGCCCTCGACAATCGGCGCGTGCGCCGCGCCCGCCTCGGCAATATCGGACACGCAGATGTCGTTGGCACCCAGCGCCGTATAGGTTTCCGCGATAAGCTTATCGTTATTGCCGATCACATAATCGACTTCCTCAAGCGCAGCGTAACGCTCGGGATGGATTTGCGCCGCGCAACCGGTGACGATGATTTTGGCTGTGGGATGTTCGCGCCGCGCCTTGCGGATCGCCTGCCGCGCCTGCCGTTCGGCCTCGGACGTGACGGCACATGTGTTGACCAGCACGACATCGCCCAGACCCGCAGCGCTGGCATGCGCGCGCATCACTTCGGACTCATAGCTGTTTAGCCGACAGCCAAAGGTGATGATATGGACAGATGGGGGCATGGTTGTTCAAGCGGTCTAATGAATGGACAGAATAAAAACCTGTTTAGAATTTTGTATCGGCAAAGGATTTTTGTTCGTTTGCGAGGACCGCAGCGCAAGCGTACGTTTAAGTACGTGCGCAGCGGACCGCAGAAAACGGGCAAAAAGCCAAAGCCGAGACGAAATTATGAGCAGGTTTTATCGACCTGCGACCAACGTCTGCGGGTTCGAGCCATTATCGTCGGTGTCATCCGGCGTAAAGAACGGGTTGGGCGCGGGTGGTGGCGTGCGGCGCGTGACTTCGGCCTGCCCCCTGCCTTCCGGCTCGCCCGTGCGTTGCTCGGTGCCCACTGGCGCTGCTGCCGGTTGTGGTTGCGGCATCGCTCCGGTGGCTGGCTGTGGCTGTTGCCCGGCTGGCACAGCGGGACCTTTGCCTTCCGGCGTGTAGTAACTCGTCGGCATGTCGGGCTGCGATCCAAAAGGAGCCTGTGGCGAGACGCCGCGCTGACGCGCTTCCGCCGCTGTCGCTTCCTCAATCGCTTCCGTCACGCGGAAATAATGCTCGGCGTGCTGCAGATAATTTTCCGCCATCACGCGATCACCAGAGCTGGCCGCATCACGGGCGAGCGACTGGTACTTTTCATAAACCTGCCACGCATTGCCGCGCACGCGCACATCGGGACCATTGCTGTCAAAAGACTGGTTGCGCAGATGCGCCGCCGAGCGAGGACGATTGTCGCTGCGCATCGGGCCGCTGGAAGGAGGACGATTACCGCCTTCGCCGCCATTACCGCCGCCACCATGACGACCGCCACGTGAGGAACGGCGTGGCCCTGAACTGCCCTGTCTCATGCTGCTATGATTTCTGTCATTCATGTCGTTTTTTCCAATTATCTTTCTCGCTTGCCGTTTATCCAAGGAGTCTTCGGTTTATAAAAACCACTCCGGCGACCTTCGGTCGCATCGCCCATATTTTTTCCAACGGGCCCTCGCAAGCTGCCCTTCTTCTTAATCTTTTTGGTCGCCGAGGACAACCCCCTTTTTAACCTTATTTTGCAAAGGAATGGGGCAGATCAATCAATTTCCTCATCGCCGCGATGAGGCGGCGCGGGCGGGGAAACCAGCACTTTATCGACGCGGCGGCCATCCATATCCACCACCTCGAAACGCGCCTCGCCCCAATGGAAATGGTCGCCCGCCGTGGGGATGCGCCCCAGCTTGTCGATCATGAAACCGGCGATGGTGTGGTACTCGCCGCGCTCGTGCAGGTTCTTCATGCCGATGATCGTCTCGACCTCGTCAATCGGGGTCATGCCGTCAATCAGCCAGCTGCCATCCTCGCGCTGCACAGGCTTATCGTCGCTGTCCTGCCCGCCTTCAGGCATCGCGCCCGTGATGGATTCCAGAACGTCGTTGGCGGTGACCAAGCCTTCCACGCTGCCATATTCATCGATGACGACCGCCAGATGTTGGTTCGACTCCTTGAACAGATCCAAAAGACGCAGCACCGATGTCGTATCGGGCACAATCAACGGCGGGCGCATCGTCGCTTTTAAATCAA
>DNGD01000157.1:0-817 GCA_003486725.1 Rhodospirillaceae bacterium | reverse complement strand
GCACTTCTTCCATATCGCCGCGCGCGACGGGCAGACGGCTATAGCCACTGGAGCAAATCTCTTTGATGGTCTCTTCAACCGTGTCTTCTTCGCCCAGCCACATCATGGCGATGCGCGGGGTCATGATCGTTCGCACCGACCAGTCAGCCAGACGCATCACACCTTCGATCATTTCACGCTCGGCGGGCTGGAAAACGCCTTTTTCCGTACCTTCGGCGATCAGGATTTTAACCTCGTCTTCCGTCACCGATACGTCGCTGGGCTGATGCAGCCGCATCAGGCGCAAGAGCAACACGGTCGAGCGGTCAAGAATCCATACAATCGGCGCGGCGATGCGCACCAGAAAGGACATAAAGCTCGCCACATAAACCGCGATAGTCTCGGCGTACGCCAAGCCCAGACGCTTGGGCACCAATTCCCCAACCACAAGACTCAGATACGTCACAATGGTGACCGTCAGGATAAAGGCCACTTTCTCACCATAAGGGTCGATGAAGGCCATCTCATTCAACAACGCCCCCAGCGGAGCGGCAAAAGTCGCGCCGGAAAACGCACCCGTCAAAATGCCGTTCAACGTCACGCCAATTTGAACGATTGACAGGAAAGGACTCGGGTCCTCCGCCATCTCCAACGCCAAACGCGCCCCGTGGCATTTCTTGTCCTCGGCCAGCTGGCGCAGTCGCGCGCGCCGCGCGGAGACGATAGCCATCTCGGCCATCGAGAAGAATCCATTCATCAACAAAAGGAGAAGGATAATACCAAGGTCGATAAGCACGGTTTTGTTTTACTTCTCGTGGTTATAAAGTCAGGGCGAGTC
>DNGD01000011.1 GCA_003486725.1 Rhodospirillaceae bacterium | reverse complement strand
TTGAAGCTATCCCTGCTGCCGGTGTGCATGGAGTCGGAGTGAAGAACCTGCCTGGCAACCTGTGGAAGCTGTTCCGGGGATGGAAAGCATCCCGCCAAATCCTGCGGAAATTCAACCCGGATGCCGTCCTTTTTACCGGAGGGTATGTGGCAGTTCCCATGGCATTGGCTGCTTTGAAGAAACCAACCCTGCTGTATGTCCCAGACATCGAACCCGGCCAGGCTTTAAAGGTGCTTGTCCGTTTTTCAAGCAAAATTGCCCTTACTGCAGAAGAAAGCAAGGCTTTTATTAAAGACCATGCAAAAACGTTCGTTTCTGGTTACCCGACCCGGCCAGACCTGGCCAATTGGTCGCGCAGTTCTGCGTGCAGTGCACTGAACCTTGACCCTGACCGTAAGGTATTGCTGGTATATGGCGGCAGCAAAGGAGCCAGGTCCATCAACAGGGCTGTCCTGGCAGTTTTACCTGACCTGCTGCAAGAGATGCAGGTGGTGCATATTACCGGCAGCCTGGATTGGGAAGAGGTTTCCTCCAGGGCTGAACAACTTGCACCTGAAATTGCATCCAGCTACCATCCGTTTGCGTACCTGCATGAAGAGATGGGCGCTGCCCTGGCTGCTGCCGACCTGGCAGTCTCCCGGGCAGGTGCCTCAGTCCTGGGAGAGTTTCCGCTTTTCGGTCTGCCAGCCATCCTGGTCCCATACCCGTATGCCTGGCGGTACCAGAAGGTGAATGCAGAGTTCCTGGTTAAACATCAAGCTGCAGTGCTGCTGGAAAACGAACAGCTTCCTGCCCGGTTGCTTGCAACTATTCAAAGCCTTATCAGGGATGACAGCAGGCTGGTTGAAATGAAAAAAGCTATGCTCACACTCTCCCACCCCGATGCGGCCTCAAAAATCGCTGCAGCACTCAGTATCCTCGCTGCAAAGACCAGCAGATCTTCCGGAGGAGCTGCATGATAAGTCTAAACGTTCTCTTCTGGGTTTTCATCATCCTGTTTGCCGTGATCGGCATCACACGTGGTTGGGCAAAAGAATTGCTTGTCCTATTCTCTGTGATCCTTGGCCTTTTCTTGCTGTGTGTATTGGAAAAGTATGTACCATATGTGCGTGATAATCTCATGAACCAGCCTGGCGATACCATGTTCTGGTTGAGGTTTGGGGTGATTACGGTACTGGTTTTCTTCGGGTATGAAACCCCTAACCTGCCCCGCCTGGCAGAAAGCCCCAAATTCATGCGCGAAAAATTTCAGGATTCCCTGCTTGGGCTTTTCCTGGGCGGCATCAACGGGTATTTCATTTTTGGTACTCTCTGGTATTTCATGCATACAGCCAATTATCCGTTCGATGTCATCACTGCACCTGTGGCTGGAACAGCAGCTGGAGATGCTGCATTGAAGCTGCTGGCTGCCCTTCCGCCTGAATTACTGGGCATTCCTGTGATTTATTTTGCAGTTGCTATTTGCTTTGCATTTGTTCTGGTGGTGTTTATCTGATGGAACACGTACACTTCATTGGTATTGGAGGAACCGGCCTTTCCGCCATCGCCCGCCTGCTGCTGGAAAGAGGGTACACGGTGAGCGGTTCTGACCGTTCCGACACTCCCCTGGGACGCGACCTGGTTAGAGCTGGTGTAAAGGTCGTGGTAGGCCATGACGTCCGGAATGTGGCCGGTGCCGATGTAGTTGTACGCTCTTCCGCTGTTCCAGATGACAACCCCGAGGTACTCGCTGCCATTACTGCCGGCATTCCCGTTCTCAAAAGGGCTGCATTTCTTGGACGTTTAATGCAGGGACAATTGAGTATTGCGGTTGCAGGCACGCATGGCAAGACGACGACCACCTCCCTGGTTGCCGCCATGCTCGATGCCGGCGGTCTCGATCCGACGGTGATCAACGGCGGCATCATCAACGCCTATGGCACCAATGCACGTCTGGGAACTGGCGGCTGGATGGTGGTAGAGACGGACGAATCCGACGGCAGCTTTACGAAACTGCCCGCTACGATTTGCATCGTCACCAATATGGATCCCGAACATCTGGATCACTACAAGGATTTTGACGCGGTGCGCCGCGCCTATGACACCTTTGTCGAAAACATTCCCTTCTATGGCTTCGCCGTTCTGTGCATCGATCATCCCGAAGTGCAGGCGATGGTGGCTCGCATCCAAGACCGCAAGATCGTCACCTATGGCTTCTCGCCACAGGCCGATGTGCGCGCTGTGAATATCAAGACAAACCCGAACGGCTCGACCTTTGACGTGCATTTCACCTGCCGCAAGACGGATCAGACCACCGTCATGACGGATTTCCAGCTGCCGATTATCGGCCTGCATAACGTGCAGAACGTTTTGTCGGCGCTTGCGATTGGCTGGCAGCTGGGCTTCACGCAAGAAACGATGTGCGGCGCGCTGAAAAAGTTCGAAGGCGTCAAGCGCCGCTTTACGCGAACGGGCACAGCGAACGGCATTACCATCGTGGACGATTACGCGCACCATCCGGTCGAGATCAAGGCGACGCTGAAAGCCGCCGTTCAAGCCAAGGGCGAGAACGGGCGCGTCATCGCCGTGATGCAGCCTCACCGTTATTCGCGCCTCTCCAGTTTGATGGCCGAGTTCTGCACCTGCTTTAACGACGCCGATTGCGTCATCGTCGCCGACGTTTATCCCGCCGGGGAGCAACCTATCGAAGGCGCGAGCAAAGACGCGCTGGTCGAAGGCCTTCGCGCCCACGGCCACCGCGAAGTTTATGCTCTATCCGACCCCAAGGCTTTGGCTCAAACCGTTTCCGACATCGCTGCCGCTGGCGATTACGTGATCTGCCTTGGCGCGGGAACGATTTCAAACTGGGCGCACACGCTGCCCACCGAAATGGAAGCGCTTCATCCACGCAAGGAGTCGGCATGAGTTTCGAGGATAGCTCTTTACTGGAACAAATGCCGCCTGTGCGCGGCAAGATGGCCGCAAATGCGCCGTTGAAAGACCAAACATGGTTTCGCGTCGGCGGTCCGGCTGAAGTGTTGTTCAGGCCCGAAGATTTTGACGATTTGGCGGCCTTCCTGAATGGCTGCCCTAAAGACGTTCCGTTGACGGTGATCGGCGCAGCGTCGAACCTGTTGATCCGCGATGGCGGCGTGGCCGGTGTTGTCATCAAGCTTGGCCCCGCCTTTGCATCTATTACCGCGGAAGGCGACAAGATCAAGGCGGGAGCCGCCGCGATGGATGTGAATATCGCCCGCGCCGCTCAAAAAGAAGGGATTGCGGGCCTTGAGTTTTTCTCAGGCATTCCGGGAACACTGGGCGGTGCCTTGCGCATGAATGCCGGCGCGCATGGTAGCGAGGTGAAAGACGTCGTTCAATCTATCTCCGCGCTGGATCGTCACGGCAACAAACACACCATGACACCCAAAGAAATGGGTTTTGCCTATCGCCACAGCGACGCACCGGCAGACTGGATCTTTACTGGTGCCATCTTGCAGGGTCGTACGGAAGACATCGACATCATCACGGAACGCATGAGCTTCCTCGGTCAAACACGGGGAGAGTCACAGCCTGTTCGCGAAAGAACGGGCGGCTCAACCTTTGCCAATCCCAAGAAACACAAAGCGTGGGAGCTGATCGACAAAGCGGGTTGCCGCGGACTGAAGATGGGCGGCGCCATGGTGTCCGACAAGCACTGCAACTTCTTGATCAACACGGGCTCGGCGACCGCCGCTGATATTGAAGCGCTGGGCGAAGAAGTCCGTCGTCGGGTGCTGGAGGAATTCGATATTGAATTACGCTGGGAAATCCGACGCATCGGCCTCCCCCAAAAGAAAACCTAAGGAGATACGATCCATGACCCTGATCAAAAAGAAAGTTGCCGTCCTGATGGGTGGCTGGTCCGCCGAGCGCGAAGTGTCGCTGGTCAGCGGCGGCGCGGCCTGCAAGGCGCTGACCGAACTGGGTCATGAAGTGCTGGCCATTGACGTGCAACGCGATGCGTTAAGACTTATTCAAACGCTGACCATGCAATCAACCGGCAAACCCGACGTGATTTTGAATGCGCTTCATGGCCGCGTCGGCGAAGACGGCACCATGCAAGGTCTGTTGGAATTTATCGGCATTCCTTATACGCATTCGGGCGTCATGGCGTCCGCAATCGCGATGGACAAACCTTTGATGAAGGTGGTGGCTGCGGCAGCGGGCGTGCGTTGCCCCGAAGGCATCGTGATCACGCGCCAGAAAATTATCGATGACGGTTATCCGCTCAAGCCTCCCTTTGTCATCAAGCCGACCAATGAAGGCTCAAGCGTCGGCGTGCGGATCGTACAATCGGAAGACGACATCCATAAGATCGAGGAAGATGGCTGGATTTATGGCGACACGGTTCTGATCGAAACCTTTATTGCGGGGCATGAGCTAACCGTCGCCGTTCTGGGTTACGGCTATGAAGCCAAGGCGCTGGCGGTAACCGAGCTTTGCCCGAAGGGCCACGCCTTCTACGATTACACGGCCAAGTATTCCAGCGGCGAGACGGAGCACATTCTTCCCGCGCAGATTCCCCAAGACGTCTATAACGAAGCGATGCGCCTGTCCGTTGCGGCCTATAAAGCTGCGGGCTGTCAAGGCGCGGCGCGCGCGGATTTCCGCTGGGACGATACAAAGCCCGGTCTAGACGGTTTATATTTTCTTGAAATGAACACGCAACCCGGCATGACGCCGCTTTCGCTTTTGCCTGAGCAAGCGGCCTACGCCGGACTGCCGTTCAACAATCTAATTCAATGGATGCTGGACCACCCGACATGCCCCGCGTAATCAAAAAACCTTTGCGTGGCAGCGTTCGTCAAAACACCGCCAATCGCCGCTTGGAAGAAAACACCGGCCCCCGTTTCGGGTTTGGCGCGCGTTTGGCGTTCATGGTGCTTGTGGCGCTGGCGATTTTATCCTTCTTCTCATGGTCGTGGAGCAACCGCTGGCCACACCGCTTGCTGGATTCAATCAAGGCCCAAACACTGAATGCGACCAAGACAATCGGCTTTGCTGTCACGGACGTGACGGTGGAGGGTCGCCACTACACGGATCGCGGTGCTTTGCTCGCGGCGCTCGGCGTCAAGGCGGGAAGCCCTACTTTCTCTTTCGATCCGCAGGCGTCCTATGACAAAATCATGGCGCTGCCATGGACGGGCAGCGTATCCATCATCCGCAGCCTGCCCGCGAAGATCATCATCCGTTTGCAAGAACGTCAGCCCATCGCCCGCTGGCAGCATGACGACAAAACGATCGTGATCGACACCGACGGGCGCGAGCTGACCGCAGCCAAGGCCGAGGAATTTGCGAACCTGCCTCTGGTTGTCGGCAACGCTGCGCCGGAGCAAACACAAAGCCTTCTCGCGTTGCTGCGTGATTATCCCGTCGTTGCCCGCGCGCTAAAAGCCGCGGTGCGCGTCGGCCAGCGCCGCTGGAACTTCTACGTCCATCCCAATCTGCTTATTCGCATGCCGGAACACGAGATCGATGTAGCGATGAAAAAACTGACGCAATTGATCGAGGAACAAAAAGTTCTGGATCGCAACGTCGTCGCGATTGACTTACGCTTTCCCGACCGTATGGTCATCGAACCCGGCCAGCAACCTGCAAGCCCGCGCTATGGAGAAACGTCCGAATGAACCGTCTTGCCCAATGGCTTTTTGACAAACCGCGCGCCACGCAAGGCGACGTCTTCGCCGCGCTCGACATCGGCACAAGCAAGGTGGCGTGTTTCATCGCGCATCTGGACGAAATGGGCCAGCCCCATGTTATCGGCATCGGCCATCAACTTTCCGAAGGCGTGCGCGCCGGTCTGGTCGCGGATATGGATGCCGTGCGCCGCGCCGTCTCCGCCGCCGTTGCCACCGCCGAGCAAATGGCCGGCGAGAATATCGAGCGCGTGATCGTCAATGTCGCCGCGCCGCAGCTTCTCTCTCAAACCGTGGGCGTTGCGCTCCCGCTGAATGGCCGCGAGATTACGCTCTCCGATATGGATCGCCTGATTGCACAAGCACAGACGATGGCAGCCGAAGATTCCTCGGGCAATGCGATGGATTTGCTCCACACCCTGCCCGTTCATTACACGCTGGACGGTCAGCGCGGCATCCGCGAGCCTTTGGGCATGATCGGCAACACGCTGCAAGCTGACTATCATTTGGTATCCGCCGCCTTTGGCCCCGTGCGCACGCTGGAGACTGCCATCGCGCGTTGCCATCTGGAGGTCGAGCGTCTTGTCGCCGCGCCGATGGCCAGCGGTCTTTCCTGCCTTGTCGAAGATGAAATGGATCTGGGATGCACCGTGATCGATATCGGCGCGGGTACGACCAGCATCGGCATTTATTTTGACGGCCATATGATTTTCTCGGATGGTCTGCCCATCGGCGGCATTCATATCTCCAACGATATCGCACGCGGCCTCACGACGACCTTTGCCCATGCCGAGCGTATGAAGACGCTTTACGGCAACGCCGCGCTTTCGCCTGCTGACGAACGCGACATTATCGACGTTCCGCAAGTCGGCGAGGAAGCGCCGGAATACGCGAACCATTTGCCCAAGTCGCATTTGATCCAGATTATCCAGCCACGCCTTGAAGAAATCTTTGAAATGATCCGCGCCCGTCTGGCCAAAAGCGGCATGAGCGAAATGGCAGGGCGTCGCGTCGTCCTGACAGGCGGCACCAGCCAGCTCCCCGGTATTCGCGATATGGCCAGCCGTATTCTGGATAAACAAGTGCGTCTGGGTCGCCCCTTGCGCATTGCGCGGCCTTATCAAGGTCAGCGCAGCACTTCGCCAACCCTTACGGGATTGGCCGAGGCGACCTCCGGCCCCGCCTTCGCAACAACTGCGGGCTTGCTAGTAGCCGCCCTTCAACCCGACAGCCTCGATCCACGCAGCGGGTTTGATTTTTCAGGTGGCAACGGCTTTATGACACGCTTCAGCCAATGGATGAAACAAGGACTTTAGTTATCTCCCACACTATTAACCACAACATATCGATTCATTAATTATAACTATGTAGAAATACTATATTGATTTACTCGTTTTCTTCGTGATAACCTCTTCATCTGAGGGTCTTTTGTGCACAGAAGATATAGGTGGTTGCTCAAGGCATCCCGAAACAACGGTCGTAAATCAAGGAGATAAAAAAATGAAAAAAACAACCTTGCTCACGCTAGCTTCCCTGATCGCGCTTTTTTCCACCGTTTTCATTTTGCCCGCGCAAGCCGCAACTGTACATGATCTTGATTTGCTGACAGCGGCCTCCGCTGGGGAAGTCGTCGCGGACACACAGGCAAGTGGAAGCAATTATATTTACGATCACGCGATCGGCTCGATCGATAAGATGACGCAGGTCATCTTCTCTTATGCTTTCACGCCCAAGGATAACGTTCATGCTTCTATCTTAATGAACTTCACGAATCCAAACCCTCTTTTGTCGTACGAAATCACTATGGGTCCTTCCCCTGGAACGGCTCAAATGATCCTGAAAAATTTGTCGGGCGCTGCAGCGGCCTTCGATACGTATTTCCTCTATACGAAATCCAACCTCGATCTCGTCACAACCTATGGCGGCGCGGCAGTTGCCAACGTTCCGCTTCCTGCGGCGCTGCCCTTGTTCGGTTTGGGACTTCTGGGTCTGGCTGGCTTTAAACGTCTTAAAGGAAACAAGAACGCGGCATAACGCGTTTACCTTGTTTATTGAAAAAAAGAGGGCGTAACGCCCTCTTTTTTTTATTCTAGCACCTTTTGTTTATGCTCATTCTTATGTATCGCATTAACTATAATCGGCGGATTTGAATAATAATATCGTTAACGCAAGATTAATCATTGATACCCCTGTTTTTATCGTGCTAACGTCCTTTCGTAAGAACAATATTCACGCGAGATTCGCGTTCACAGCGGCGATACAACGCCGCGCCCAAGATGGAGTACGAAATGAAAAAGTCAGTATTATTCTTGATTGCGTTATTCTCACTGGTTTCGTTTGCAGCCAATGGCGCAAAGGCGGCTGAAGACCATCCCTTTGGAAACGATTTTGCTGATATTGCCAATATGGGCCTCGTTTTGCCGAATTGGACGGGCACCATTGCCACAAACAACCTTCCCTTCTTCGTTTTCGACAAAGCCTGGGGTTCTTTGGCACCCAACACACAAATTTCTTTCTCATACAGCGTGGCCCCCAACTGGGATGGCGGCGTTGACCCATACACATTTAGCGTCATCCCCCCTGTGTCGGAACCAGCTGGTAACTACAAAGTTACAAAGAGCTTTGTGACAGATGGTGAAGGCGGCGTTACAACATTCAGCATCATCATTGCGAACCTTATGAACAATCCGTTGGGTTTTCTGTCTTCAATCTACCTTCCTGGCTATGAGGGTACAGTAACGACGACCTACAACACGACGGCTGTTCCCCTTCCTGCCGCCTTGCCACTGTTCGGCCTTGGCCTGATCGGGTTGGCTGGCATCAAGCGTTTGAAGAAGAACAAGGCTTCAGCCTAACGCTCCTTCGTATCAATTAAAAACGGGAGCTTCGGCTCCCGTTTTTTTTGTCCCTTTTCCCTCCTATTCAAATATCACGCTGAACGCTAAACTGCCCTTACAACTCGCAACGACAGGATCACAAACCATGCCACACCCCAAAGCCGACCGCCTGCAAGCCTTGCCGCCCTATTTGTTCAAGGAGATTGACCGGCTGAAGGCTGAAGTTGCGGCCAAGGGTGTGGATGTGATCAATCTGGGCGTGGGTGATCCCGATCAACCAACGCCGGACTTCATCATCAAGGCGCTTCAAAAAGCCGCCGAGAACCCCGAGCATCATCAGTACCCGTCCTATTCCGGCATGGGCGCGTTTCGCAAAAGCGCCGCCGCGTGGTGCAAGCGCCGCTTCAATCTGGATCTCGACCCCGCCACCGAAATCGTTACGCTGATCGGATCGAAAGAAGGCATCGCGCATTTTCCGCTCGCGTTCCTCAACCCCGGCGACGTCGCGCTGATCCCCACACCGGCCTATCCCGTTTATCATTCAGGCACACTGTTTGCGGGTGGCCTTTCGCACTTCATGCCGCTGGTGGCCGAAAACAAATTCCTGCCCGATCTGAATGCGATCCCTGTCGATGTGGCGAAAAAAGCCAAAATCATGTTCATCAACTATCCCAACAATCCGACGGGCGCGTGCGCCGATGCGGGCTTTTTTGAAAAAATTGTCGCATTCGCCAAGCAGTACGACATAATCGTTGCGCATGACGCGGCCTATAGCGAAATGGGTTATGACGGTTATCGCCCGATCAGCTTTTTGGAAATCAAGGGCGCACGCGACGTGGGCGTCGAGTTCCATTCGCTTTCCAAAACTTTCAACATGACCGGCTGGCGTTTGGGCTTTGCCATCGGTAACGCGGAAATTCTGGACGGGCTTGGCCAGATTAAATCCAACATCGATTCCGGCGCGTTCAACGCGGTGCAAGAAGCGGGTATTGCCGCTCTGGACGGCGATCAAAGCTGCGTCACTGCCATGCAGGAAATCTATGCCGAACGCCGCGACGTTTTGGTCGGCGGGCTGCAAGCCCTTGGCCTGACCGTGGAATCACCGCGCGCGACCTTCTATGTCTGGTGCCATACGCCAAAAGGCATGACCTCGGCGCAGTTTACCGCGCTTCTCCTGCAAGAAGCGGGCATTGTCACCACACCCGGCAGCGGCTTTGGCGAACCCGGCGAAGGCTATGTGCGTTTTGCGTTAACGGTGTCAAAAGAACGTATGGCACAGGCGATCGAGCGGATGAAAAAACTGGTTTTTTAGCCGATTCGAATCGCTAGACAATAAGCCCTGAAAAACCCTATGCTTTGGGGATTCCTTTTCTCGTCCCATTCCTTTTCTCCTACGAGGTCTTCGATGGCTTTCTCCCGCCTGTTGCCTGTTTATGTTTTAGCTCTTATGCCGGCTCTGTTCGCGACATCGGCAGACGCGCAGACCCTGACCTCCCGCGCAACCACCGCCGATCAAGCCACGGTCGCTGGAGTCTTTGATACGTATGGTCAAGCCGCACCGAACGGATCGACGCTCGATCAGGATTATGATCGCCTACTTTCGGGAACGGACGCACAAATCGCAGCCTCGACGCAATCCATGCTGCCAACCACCGCTTATAATATGCAAGGCGTCGCGGGCGCTCTGGCCGCAACGGAAGAAAACGCCATCATGGGACGCATCCGCACCTTACGCGAAGGCAACCGTCTGGCAAGCCGCCACGTCGCCAGCGTTAGCCGTCAAGCCCCTTTCACAAATTTACAAAAGTCGCACGATGCTCTCCACGATTTGCGCGTCACGCCTTCCTCGACCTCGACATACAGAACGAGCGACAGCTATCGCCAAACGAGCCGCGCCGTTTATCGCGATC
>DNGD01000070.1 GCA_003486725.1 Rhodospirillaceae bacterium | reverse complement strand
AAAACCTCCAGCCCCGTGGACATCAAGCCTTCGACCAGCGCCGTTTCCATCGCCGGAGAATGCGTGCGGCCATCATAGCCCACCATGACCTTTTTACCGCCAGCGCGCCTGATCATCGTGCCATAGGCGCAGCCCAAGGCTGTCGCATCGGCGGTGTGGAGATTCTTCCCCACGGTGCCACGCACATCATATTCACGGAGAATCACAGAATCAAACTGGTGGGCTTGCATCATGTCCTTTGGCCTTTTCTTTTTTGCGATACTTCGCATTTATATCCAGAATTGTTCGAAAATCGAAGCAATTCTTAAGCTTTTACCGGCAACATCTTTATTTGTCACGAGGAATGATTCGGGCTTAATCTGGGCTTCTTTAGGGCAGCGTAAAGAATCCCGAAAATACTACAGGAACTTAAGGAGACGTCAAACATACTGTGTCACAATGGTAGTGATGAACAAGAAGACCGTTGACCGACAATAGGATGAAGCAGGTTATGAACATTTTACGTCAATCAAAATGGGAGCGATTCAAGGCGCTCTTCCTGCGCGTCAAAACGGACGAGCGCGGCGTGACGGCGATCGAGTTCGCACTGATCGCCCCTGCGCTTATTTTTATCATCGTCGGAATCACGGAAATGTCGCTGATGCTCCTGACGACCCACTTGTTGGAAAACGCGACCTATAACGCCTCGCGCACCGCTAAAACAGGTTTTATTGCCGCCGGCAAAACACAGCTTGAAACCGTGATGCATGTCTTGAACACACGCGTCGCCAGCCTTGCGCCGCTTCTGGATCCATCCAAGCTGACGGTGACCTCCACAGCCTATGGAAGCCTCAGCGATATTGGCCAGCCCGAACAAGGCACGGAAAGCCTTGGTACAGCCGGAGAGGTCGTTGTTTATACGATCAGCTATCCTTGGCAAATGTTCACACCGCTTATCGGCAATCTGATGGGCGACGAAAACAGAATTATTGTTCTTTCCTCACGTATTGTGGTGCGCAATGAACCGTTTAATTAAACAGCTTTGGGCGCGCCTTGGCCTTTCCTCCCTCGCCCTTCGCGACAAAGGCGTGGTCGCGGTCGAGTTTGCGCTGACCCTTCCGATCTGGATGGCCATGCTACTGGGCAGCTCGGATGCGGCTTATATGATGATCGTATCGCAGCGCGTCGACCGCATTGCCTATTCCGTCACGGACATCGTCACCCAATCCGAAGTGATCACAAAAAACGACCTGGATAATATCTTTCTGGCGGCGGGACAGCTGATGCAACCCTTCCCGTTCGGCGTAAGAGGCACCGTTATCGTAACATCGCTGTATAAACCAACGGGCGAGACAACAAAAATAAGCTGGCAATATGCTGGCGGTGGTACGCTGGTGCGCGGTAGCAAGATTGGCGTGCTCGGCGCGACGCCTAATATGCCCAACGGCCTCACGCTCAACGATAACGACAATGTGATTATCGCGGAAGTGTTCTACACGTTCGAGCCGATGTTCTTGAATGCAGGGCCTTTGTCCGCAGGCGATTTGTATCGCGTCGCCATTTACAAACCGCGCTTAAGCCCCCTTATTACGCCACCAATTTAATGTAAGGAGAAAGTGTCATGTTATCCCTTCGTTCACTGCTTCGCACTTCATCGTCGCTGAGCCGTTTCGCCAGCGAAGAAAAAGGCATGACGCTGCCTATGCTGGCGCTGACCTTTTTCACCGTCACGGGCTTTGTCGGCACCGCGGTTGACGTGGCACGACTTCAGCTGGTGCAATCGCGCCTCTCCTTCGCTCTGGATGCGGCGGGTCTGGCGGCAGGTTCAACCCTGAGCACCAGCAGCCTCGAAGCGGAACTGGCCAAGTACATGAACGCCAACTTCCCCGCCGCGTATATGGGCGCATCAACTCCAGCCATTACCGCTCAAACGTCAACCGACAATATGGTCATCGACTTGACCGCATCGACCACGATGCCGACGACCTTTATGAACGTCTTTGGCTTCTCCACCATGACGGTTTCGGCAAACTCGCAGGTCACGCGAACAACCTCGGGACTTGAGCTTGTACTGGCGCTGGATAACACAGGGTCGATGGCCAATGATGGTAAACTGACTGCGTTGAAATCGGCGTCCACATCACTTGTCAACATTCTGTACGGCACAAAAACGACCATTCCTGATCTGTGGATCGGCCTTGTTCCCTTCTCGCAGGCCGTGAATGTCGGTACAGAACGCACCAGCTGGGTTGATCAGGTCAACTTTGCCACGCTGAACTGGGGACCAACCTCGTGGGGCGGCTGCCTTGACGCGCGCGAAACCAGCGGTCGCGACATAGTTGATGATCCGCCATCGGTGCAGACCTTTAAGGCCTATTATTCGCCCAGTACGGATAACAGACCTTATCCTTACAACACCTCAACCTACACCGGCGCAAACAAGTGGGTAACAGAGCGTTATTCCAACGGCACGCCGAAAACCTATGCCACAATTACCAATGAACGCGGCCCGAACGCCTATTGTCCGCAGGAAATGCTGCCGATGACGTCGAACAAAACAACCATCTTAAACGCGATCAGCAGCATGGCAGCACGCGGTAACACGCACGTCAATCTGGGGGCAGTCTGGGGATGGAACATGCTCTCTCCCCGTTGGCGGGGTCAGTGGGGCGGCGAGATGGATGCTAACGCCCTGCCCCTTGATTACGGCACGAAGCATATGAACAAGGCGCTGATCCTGCTGACCGACGGTGAAAACACCATGAGCAGTACGATCTTCACCGCCTATGGCTATCTGAGCGAAGGGCGCCTTGGCACGACCAGCAGCTCGACAGCCGTCACAAAGCTGGATACGAAAATGGCCACGGTTTGTACGGCCATGAAAAACAAGGGCATCTATATCTACACCATCGCCCTTGGTAACCCGGGCACAAACATCCAGACCAAGATGAAAGCCTGCGCCTCGGCCCCGAATTACTACTTTAATTCACCGACGGCGGCCGAGCTGGACGGGGTCTTTAACCAGATCGCGGACTCGCTTTCCAGCCTTCGCGTAAGTCAATAGTTTCAAGGGGAAGGCCCTACTTTTGGGGCCTTCCTTAACCTTGATTAACGCGTAACTCCTTATCATGAAAGTAATTTTTTTGTTGCCGTTTCGTTACATTAAGCTTAACATTAGGCGTTCCTAAAGGATTTTCGTGTATCCTTTTTTCAGTGCTCTAAATACTTTCAAACGGAGATATACCCATGACCCAAGCTGCAGCCTCATTTGCCACGTCTGGCGACCAAGTTCATATCGTTCGCACAACGGAACGCCAGCGTGATCTGGACAAGCTTCCTTCCGTCAAGACCCGCCGCTGGGTTATGCGTCGCAAGGCGCAGGTCGTGGCCGCGGTTCGCAACGGCGTTATCACGCTGCCCGAAGCCTGCGAGCGTTATCACCTGTCCGAAGAAGAATTCAAGTCATGGTCAACGCTTTTGGACAGCCATGGCATGCATGGCCTTCGCGCAACGCGCATTCAGGAATATCGCGGCGGCGCAGCGGAGTAATCTTTGTCTCCCCCACAAGGGGGGAGGTAAAGAATGGCCCTATGAGACAAGCCGCCAGATCACGACCTCGCGGGTTGGGGTTTCCTCCAGCTCTGGCGAGGTCGGGACGATCAGGCGGCCAAGCTCTTCCACACCGTCTTTGGGCGCATAGGCTCTGCCGGGATCGGCCAGCAGAACCTTGATGCCCGCTTCGGCGCAAAGCCGTAGCCACTTCAGCGAGCGATGCGCCATGAGGTGCTCATAGCAAATGTCACCGGCGATAATCAGGTCGATATCCTTGGGCGGCTTTGAAAAATCTGCCGCGCCCCACTCCGCAAGCTGTACGGCGTTTGCGGCGGCGTTCAGTTGGCAGACGATCTGCGCAAAGGGATCAATATCGCACGTCCACACCTTGCCCGCGCCAGCCTTGACGGCAGCAATCGCCCCCAGACCGCTGCCGGAGGCAAAATCCAGCACGCGCAGCCCGTTCACATGCGCCGGATGATCCAGAAGATAGCGCGCCAACGCCTGCCCCCCTACCCATGCAAAAGCCCAGAACGGCGGCGGATAGTCAGGGTCGCCATGAAGTGTTTGCAGGCGTGTCCAAAGCGGCGTGACTTGCTCGGCCAGATAGAGGGTGATTTCCGGCAGAAGCGTCAGGGTTCGCGGCTCGGTTTCCTGCTGGATGATCGCCGCGTAATCGATGCTCATAGGAACCTGCCGGTCAGGAGTGCAAGGAAGACGATCAACCCAAGATCACGGTTCGCGCGGAACTTTTGCAGGCTGCTGGCGGGCTCGTCAGGTTGCCATGTTATCAAAAGCCACGCCGCGTGAAGTTCGGCCAAAAACAAAATCAGGTAATAGGCGGTGCCGATTTTCGCGGCAAGCCCCGCCATCGTCAGCAAGAAAAAGAACAGAACGTAAAACAACGCAATCATCGGGCGTGAGCGGTTGCCCAACTTGAGGGCAAGGGATTTTATGCCGATGGCTGCATCGTCCTGTTTGTCCTGATGTGCATAAATCGTGTCGTAACCCAGCGTCCAGAAAATCCCCGCGACATAGAGAATAATCGCGGGGGCAGCCAGCTCACCATGCACCGCCGCCCAGCCCATCAACGCGCCCCAATTGAACGTGAAGCCCAAAACCAGCTGCGGCCACCACGTCACGCGCTTGGCAAGCGGATAGGTAAACACCAGCGCCAGCGACGCAACGCCCAACCAGACGGTAAAATTGTTGAATTGAAGAAGAACCGCCAGCCCCGCGAGCAGCAGGAACACGACAAAGCCCCCCGCCAGCCAGATAGTGATATCTCCCTTTGGCAACGGACGGCTGCGCGTGCGCTCCACCGCCGCATCAAGACGGCGGTCATAAATATCGTTGATCGCGCAGCCCGCGCCGCGCAAAAGCACCGCACCGAAGGCAAATAAAATGAGATAGGTAATCGATGGAAAGCCTTCGCTCGCCAGCGTCACGCTCCACCAGCAGGGCAGAAGCAAAAGCCACGTTCCAATCGGCCTGTCGAGGCGCATCAAACGCGCATAGGGCCGCAGCTGCGCAGGCAAAAAGCGGTCGATCCAGTCGCCGCAAGGAATATCGGTGTGCGGTGTTACGCCCATGCCCTACTTCCTCTTTCTGCTGCGGATAAAGCCGACGCTGCCGACCTCATCAAGCGTGTGTGTTTCGCGGCGTTGTTCCTCCGCCTCTTCCTCTTCAATGCGGTTTTGCTCGGCCAGCTCATAGCGCTTTTGTTCTTCGAAAAGTTCGCCCAGCTTGTCGCGCGCGATGCCGACGGCATAGATGACCGTTTTCTTGCGCTTCTCCAAGGCGTCCATCCGCTTGAGGCATTCTTTGAGATACGAGTCATAGGTCAGCGCCATTGTTGGTTCTTTGACCAGCAATTCACGCTGTTGCAGCTGCTCATCCATCAGGGTTTGAATCTGCGTTTCAATATCGACGAGTTGTTTTTGAAGTTTTGTCAGAAGAACGCGCTGCTCATCCACCTTCGACTTTTGGAGCTTGATGAGCGTGGCGAGGCTTTTCATTCAGTGCAGCCCTTTATGATTTTCCGCCCCATGGCATACCGAGAATGGCCGCCAGCTTTTGATAACCACCCGCCAGATTTTCGCATTCGTTTTTACCCTGACGCAGGAAGGTCTCGATCGGCTCATAGAAATTGATGGCCTCGTCCACCTCGCGGTTTGTGCCTTTGCGATACGCGCCCAGACGGATCATCTCGGCCATGTTTTCATAGGCCGCCAGATGCCGCCGCGCCGTGTTTACCAACTCGTTTTCAGGATCGTTGTTACAAGCGGGCATCGTCCGCGAAACGCTGCGCAGAATGTTGACCGCCGGATAGCGCCCGCGTTCGGCAATCCCGCGCTCCAGAACAATATGGCCATCCAGAATACCGCGCGTCGCGTCGGCAATGGGTTCATTATGATCGTCACCGTCCACCAGCACCGTAAACAACCCCGTGATCGAGCCCGCGCCTTTATGGTTTTCCCCCGGCCCCGCACGCTCCAGCAATTTGGGGAGTTCCGCAAAAGTCGTCGGCGGATAGCCCTTGGTTGTCGGCGGCTCGCCCGCCGCCAGACCGATTTCGCGCTGCGCCATAGCAAAGCGCGTGACGCTGTCCATCAAACAAAGAACGTTCTTTCCGAGATCTCGGAAATACTCGGCCACGGCCAGAGTCATAAAGGCCGCTTGGCGGCGCATCAGCGGCGCTTCATCGGACGTCGCGACGATCACGACGCTACGCGCCAAACCTTCCGCGCCCAAATCGTCATGGATAAACTCCTGCACCTCGCGGCCACGTTCACCGATCAGACCGATCACCGACACATCCGCCGAGGTATAACGCGACACCATCGACATCAAGATGGATTTACCCACGCCGGAGCCCGCAAAAATGCCCATACGTTGACCATTGCAGCAGGTCAAAAACGTGTTGAGCGCCCGCACGCCCAGATCAAGCTTTCCGCCGACGCGTTGGCGCTTATGCGCGGGCGGCGGCATGTTGCGGATCAATTGATGATGATCGCCCATCGGCAGCGGCGGGCCGCCGTCAATCGGCTCCCCCAGCGCATTGATCACGCGCCCCAACCATGCAGGCGTGGGGGAAATCGTCGGCTGTGCCTCGGCGACTTCGGCTTTGCAGCCAAGGCCGACGCCGTCCAGCGTGGTAAAAGGCAGCAACAAGGCGCGGTCATCGCGGAAGCCCACAACCTCGCAAAGAACAGGACGCCCGCCACGCGCGAGGATTTGGCAACGCCCGCCCAGCGACAAATGGCGCTCGACACCCGCGACTTCGATCAACAGCCCTTGCACGCCCGCCACGCGCCCATAGATGCGGTAGTCGGGCAGAGCCTCGATATCGGCGACAAGACGGCTGGATTCATGGAGCATGTAAGCGGTGATTCCAAGGGGTGGGCAGCAAAATCAGAGGTTAACCCCGAAACGGCGGGAAGGCAACTACCGAGCCTTGGCGCGTTCGACCGAGATCACGAGGCTGCTGGCGCGCAGCGCCGCGATGATGTTAAGCAGATGCTTGGTGTCGATGACCTCGATATCCACCAGAATATCAAAGAAATCAACCGACCGGTTGGTGATTTTGAGGTTCATGCTATTCGCGTTACCCTTGCCGATAATCGTGGTGAGCGTACCCAGCGAATTAGGCCTGTTCACCACCACAATCGTCAGACGGCCCACCATACCCGTTTCGCGGCCATGGCCTTCGCCCCAATCGATATCGATCCAACGCTCGGGGTTGTCGCGGAAGGCATCCAGCGTGTCGCAATCCGTTGTATGCACCGTGACGCCGCGCCCTGTCGAGACGATCCCGACGATGGAATCGCCCGGCAGCGGATGGCAACACCGCGCGAAATGCACCGCCATGCCCGGTATCAGCCCCTTTAGCGTCAGGGCCGACGGCGCAGGCGCCGCAGCGCGGTTGCGCATTTTCTGCGCCGCCGCTTCGATTTCAGAGAGAGTCTTTTCAGGCTGCTTGGTGCGGTGTTCAGGGAACGCCGCCGTAAACACATCGCGCGAGGATTGCAGCGACGCGCCGACATTCGCGAAAAGGTCTTCCAGCGTCGCGGCTTGGAAGTTTTTGACGACGGCTTCAAAAGGCTTTTCGCCGAAATCCACGCCTTCCTGTTTGCAGATTTTTTCCAAAATCGCCTTACCCAGCGCGACATGTTCGGTGCGCTGCTGGATACGGACGAAACGGCGAATGCGCGCCCGCGCCTTGCCCGTGACCACAAAACGTTCCCACGCCGGCGACGGGTGGCCATTCTTCAACGTAATAACTTCAACCTGATCGCCGTTGTGAAGCTCGGTGCGGAGCGGCACCATGCGGCCATTCACTTTGGAGCCCACACACGCATCGCCGATGCGGCTGTGCACGGCATAGGCAAAATCCACCGGCGTCGCGCCGCGCGGCAGCGCGATCAAATCGCCCTTGGGCGAGAAGCAAAACACTTGATCTTGGAACAACTCCAGCTTCGTGTGCTCCAAAAACTCTTCCGGCTTTTGCGCATGTTCAACGATGTCCAAAAGCTCACGCAGCCAACGATATTCGCTGCCATCTTTCGACGGCTCGCCCTGTTTGTACGCCCAGTGCGCAGCCACGCCCAGCTCGGCCACTTCATGCATTTCATAGGTGCGGATTTGCACTTCGATGCGGTGGCGTTCGGGGCCGATGATGGTGGTGTGAATGCTTTGATATTTGTTCGGCTTGGGAGTCGAGATGTAATCTTTAAAGCGCCCTGGAATACCGAAATAGTGGTTATGGACGACGCCGAGCGCTTGATAACAGCTTTCGATATTGGGAACGAGAATGCGGAAGGCCATAATATCGGAGAGTTGCTCAAACCCGATATCCTTCTTGTTCATCTTGCGCCAGATGGAATACGGTTTTTTCTCGCGCCCTTCGACGGTCG
>DNGD01000138.1 GCA_003486725.1 Rhodospirillaceae bacterium | reverse complement strand
AGATTGGCGCGATTGCCGCCAAGGTCGTGCGCGAGATGGGCTATCGCGGCGTCGGCACGATGGAGTTTTTGTACGAAAACGGCCAGTTCTTCTTTATCGAGATGAACACCCGCTTGCAGATCGAGCACACGATCTCCGAGATGATTACGGGCATCGATCTGGTGCGCGAACAGATCCGCGTCGCAGCCGGCCTGCCGCTCAGTTATAAACAGGAAGACATCGTCTTCACGGGCCACGCGATTGAATGCCGCATCAATGCGGAGAATCCTGAAACCTTTATGCCCTCCCCCGGCACGATCAAAGGCTTCCATGCCCCCGGTGGGCTTGGAGTGCGCGTCGATAGCGCCCTTTATGACGGCTATAAGATCCCGCCACATTATGACAGCATGATCGCCAAGCTGATCGTGCATGGAACCAGCCGCAATGAATGCCTGCTGCGTCTACGCCGCTCGCTGGAAGAGTTCGTGATTGGTGGCGTGGATACTACGCTCGGTCTTCACCGCCGCATCATCAACCAGCCGGACTTCATCAACGGCCACTATGATATTCACTGGCTGGAAGAGTTCTTGGGACTGAAGTAGTGCTTAGCGCTACTCCACCGCAAGCGGACAACAATAGACATAAAGCATCTGATAGCCGTCTTCTTTAATCACGTCGCCATCCGTAGCCACTGCATAATAGTCTTTTGGACAGTTATGATACATAGTCGGATATGTCGTTGGTGCTCCAAGAAGCTTATAATAGTTATCAGGTTGATCGCGGAGCGCGCGCCTGCAACGTGGGTAATCTACGACGACCTTCATGGAGTCGATCACATTGGTCCACGCTGTACCGCTGCAATATTCCAAGCGCGATAAATCTACATTGTAACGTGTCTTGCCTTTGAGCGCCGCTGTACAACTCGCCGTATCCGGCGTTGTTCCCATCAAGACCCACGCCGTACCATCACAATATTCCAGCATTTTTTTGGTGTCATTGAAACGCGTAATGCCGACCGTGGTGGCCCCACATGTTGTTACCGTTGAAAGCATGCCAGCGGGCTTCCAAACAGCTCCATCGCAAACCTCAATAACTTTCAATGTGCTATTATACCGAATGGATCCCTTTTGGGTTTGTCCATCAATATTAGGGCAAGCATCTCCGTTAAGAGCCGTTCCTTTGGGGGCGATTTTCAAAGAGGGTGCGTTGTTAAAGTTGAATTGCACATGCTTCGTTTTTTGATTTTGATATGTTCCCGCTTCAACTGCGGCATGCGCTTTCGCGCAAGGCACGAGGACGACCGCTAGAGCCAACAGGGAAACAAGGAGAAGGTTATGGCGCATCATACAAGTCCTCATTCAATTTTAAATGGGCAACAATAGGCATAAGACATGGTGTTGTTATCGGTTGAGATGATCACCATATCTGGCGGGCAAACGACTCTAAGTTGATTGACGGTAATTCCGCCACTGTCTGGGGCGCCCCGCGCCTTATATGTTGGGCGATAATCAGGAAATGTTCTGCTTGGCCATCGATCTGGGAACCACACGCCTTTACATTTTGGGTAATCGACGACAAGTTTAGTCTTTCCAACGGTTTTCCAGGTGCTCCCATCGCAATATTCAAGATTTACATTCGCTGGAATAAAGCGTGTCGCCCCTCTAAGGGCGGCGTTGCACGTTGCATTATCGGGGATGGATCCGATGGCGCTCCACGCTGTTCCATCGCAGTATTCTATAGTGTCTGTCGTGTCATTATAGCGTGTGTTTCCCGTGGTTGCCGCTGTACATGCCGAAGATTGCAAGTTGTAACCCACGGCGCGCCAAGTTGTGCCGTCGCAGTATTCCATATTTTTTAATGCAGTGTTGTAGCGGAACCCTCCAGCCGGATAGCCTCCGGTCACTACACAGGATTGGTTGGCAATTGTACCGCGAGGCGCCGCCTTGATGGATGCCTGTCCATCGAATTTGAATTGAATAAAACCGGTTTTTCCATCTTGATCTGTGCTGGCTTGTTGCGCCGTGACCGGAGAGACACTAGCAAGTAGACCGACAACAAGAAAAAGGCCAAGTGTGCACTTTGCCCAGTTCGTTTGACTGTCTTTCTTGCAAAATTTGAAATTGAGCATCGTTTCCTACCTCATTTCACTTAAATTTAACGGTACAGCACAGAACAGTGTCGAGGTGGCCATTCTCCATCGAGACGACCACATCTTCTTTATCCTTGCATATAATGTTAGTGTTTTCATCATTGGCTGGGGCTCTGTTTGCCGCGCTGGTATAGTGTAAATGATGCCAATTATTGGCATCGCCGGTATCCGTTCCCCAACCGGTGTTGCATCCCGCATAGTTTATTCCCAAAGGCAGCGTACTGCCGAACCGTGCCCAATTGGAGCCGTCGCAATATTCCATTTTTTTATCGACAGAGTTATATCGCACAGTTCCTGCTGCGGCCGCTGTGCATCCCGCTGTTGGAACCGGCACGCCCACAAGCCGCCATGCGGCACCGTCGCAATACTCCATCATTTTCATTGAAGAGTTATAACGTAGCGCGCCCTTTGTTGCTGCGGCACAACTCGTGTTTTTAACGGCACCCAAGATGTTCCAAGTTGTGCCATCGCAATATTCAACATTATTAATGGCGCTGTTGTAGCGAAGCGCCCCTGTTTTGTCTCCAGCTGGTGCCGTGGTGTTCAGACAAGGCTGCCCCGTGGCTACACTGGCGGCCTGAGCCATACGCAATGACGGAGTGTTATCAAACTTGAATTGAATATAGCCCGTATTAGGGTCTTGGTCCGTTGCACCTTGAGGCACGGCGGCGACACTCAGTGGAAGTGAAAGAACCCCTGCCACTAATATGGCAGCCCAAAGGAGAATACGAGGAGTTGGCATGTATCTTCCCTTATCGTTGGATGATCTAGACGGATATTGATCATTAAGTATATCAAATGAGGCTTTAACATTTTGTTAAATCAATAAATTTCTGGATATGGGCTGTTTTATCGTGGCTAATCAATACGATTTCATTATGAAAATAATTAAATCCGGGATTATTGTTCCGGATTGTTAACTCCATTTGGGTGTTCCTATGAAGAAACGAGATTTGTACGGCTTATTTTTGGTCGGCGCAGCTTTGCTTGCGCAACACGCCCACGCCAGCGACACACAAACAGGAGTTGCTGCGGGCGAGAGCGTGACTGAAAACGTCGACGGTGAATGCTTGATCGATCCAGAAAGCGTGATGGGTAATGAAATTGGTGCAGAATTTCTTTTCACTTTAAACGGCGAAGAAGGAGCCGCTTTTTGCTCTGCCATCGATGTGAAGGGAAAGCCCGTATACGATAAATACGGTTTTAATGAAATCAGAATGGGTAAAAACGTCTTTAAGCGCATTGGCAACGGGCGCGTGATGATTGGGACATCTTCTGATTATCAGTCCGATGGTGAACTCTTGGAGGTTACCTATTACGATCGGGGAGGCTTGAGTTCTTATGAGTGCGAAGTTGATGAAGACAATCTGTTTATAAAAAATTGCACAAAAATGCCCAAAGCCCAGTTGACCAAGAAAGAAGTTCTGGGGGCCATGGATTATTATACAGACGTTTGTATGACATTTTATGCTTCTCTGCACAGTTCGCCGGAAACGCAAGGAATCGGAGCCAACTGGTACCCAGAGACAATCAACGAGATGGAGCAAGACGCCATAGACCAGTTGCGTAAGGCGGGCATCATTGCAACGATGGATTCCAAGCGCGTTCCCCCAAAGCGGCTCCCCCTTGCCAAGCCGAAGCAATAACTTTATATCAGGCCAAGAGCGGTTTTCGCTTCTTTTAGCAACAACGCAATGGTCTCGCCATGGTTTCCCCCGAATTTCTATCCATGATGTTTATGTCGCAGCCGGTATGGATGTGGATGGCTTTTTCGGCTGTCGTTCTGACGCTGCTGGTCTTTGATCTTGGGGTCATGCATCGTAAGGAGCATGAGGTAGAGTTCAAGGAGAGCATGATTTTCTCCACCTTTTACCTTGTCATCGCCCTCTTGTTCGGCGGCTGGATCTGGCATGAGATGGGGCAGGCCAAAGCCATTGAATACTATACCGGCTATATCGTCGAGCAGACCTTGTCCATCGACAACGTCTTTGTCATGGCGCTGCTGTTTTCCTTCTTCCATATCCCCCGCCTTTACCAGCATCGCGTGCTTTTCTGGGGCATTTTGGGCGCGATTATCATGCGCGGTATTATGATCGGCGTGGGCGCGGCGTTGGTTCACGAATTCGAATGGGTCTTGTACGTCTTTGCCGTCTTCCTGATGGCCACGGGCGCGAAAATGCTGTTTTCAAGCGACAAGCCCGCCGACATTGCGGACAATCCCCTGCTGAAGTTTATGCGCAGCCATTTCCGTACAACGGACAAACTGCACGGGAATGCCTTCTTCGTGAAGGAGCCATCGCGCAAGCATGGCCGCAAAGTTTGGTGGATGACCCCCCTGTTCATTTGCCTTGTGATGATTGAGTTTGCGGATGTGATCTTTGCAGTCGATAGTGTGCCGGCCATCTTCATCATCACAACCGATCCCTTTATCGTTTATACCAGCAACATCTTCGCCATTCTGGGGTTGAGGTCTCTGTATTTCGTCCTGTCGGCCATCATCAAGCGTTTCCACTACCTGAAATATGCCCTTTCGATTGTTCTCATTTTTATCGGCGGGAAGATGTTTATCGCCGATTTGATGGGGTGGGAGAAATTCCCCGTCAGCTGGTCTTTGGGCATCACTTTTGCCATTTTGGGCAGTGGAATCGGCTATTCTTTGTGGAAAACGCGGCAGGTCAAAGGTTAATGGCAAGGGGGCTTTGCCCCCTTCCCCCCTTCCTCCCCACTGAAACCATTGAAATAGACTTGCGTTCGGGCCACAAATCCGTTAGAACGCTCGTGAGTTTGGACTGACTCCTCTGCCTATGCGTGGTTCCGATTATATCGGCGAAGCCCTTTAACAAGGCTTCAAAGCGACCCTTGAACACAAGACGTTGACTTTTCCTTTAGCGTTTGTCACAGAAGTCTCAAGCGAAACTCAAGGCAACTTGGGGATCGTGGCTACACTCGCTAAAGGCGTTATTGTGACGCTTGCTCACGCAACACTAAAGGATACAAACTATGGCTCAAGGTACAGTAAAATGGTTCAACGCCACTAAAGGTTACGGCTTCATTCAACCGGAAGCAGGTGGTCAGGACGTATTCGTTCACATCAGCGCCGTTGAACGCGCCGGTCTCCGCGAACTCCGCGAAGGTCAAAAAGTAAGCTACGAACTGGCGACAGAGCGTGGCAAGACTTCAGCCGCTAACCTTCAGGTTATTGGCTAATAACGTTTTCGGATTTTTCGAAACGATTATCGCTCAAGGTGGCTTGTAAGCTTTCTCTTTGCGAGAGGTTTATAGGTCACCTTGATCGTTTTAAGGATGAGTTCTGTTTTTTTTGATTTTAAAAATGGGACTCCCGCACTGGCATCAAATGCCTCCTCCTGCGGGTCTTCCCTTATCGTTTTTTAAGTACGTGAACAATGAGCGGATTCCGTATCGACGGAATCGCTGTGCGACCCATTTTTGCGGGTGAATCTGCTCAACAATAAAAATGATATAAACAACGTTACCCAAGGAAAAAACAATGACCACAGACTTCAATAGCTTCGGCCTTCCGGCCAAGCTTCTACAATCGCTTGCGCGTATGAACTTCACGACACCGACCCCCATTCAGGAGCAAACCATTCCGCTCGGCCTTGAAGGCCGCGACGTTCTGGGCTCCGCACAAACGGGAACCGGCAAGACGGCGGCCTTTGGCTTGCCGCTCATCGTGCATTTGATGAACAACCCTATTGCCACGGCGCTGATCATGTTGCCCACGCGCGAGTTGGCCGCACAGGTGCAGGCCGCTTTGCAACCGATGATCCCCGTATCGGATATTCACTCAGCCCTTCTGATCGGCGGTGATTCCATGTTCAAGCAGCTCAAGCAGCTCAACACGAACCCGCGCCTGATCATCGGCACGCCGGGCCGCATCAACGACCATCTGGAACGTCGCTCGCTGAAGCTGAACCGCACGGACTTCTTAGTTCTCGATGAAACGGATCGCATGCTCGATATGGGCTTTGGCATCCAGATCGACAAGATCCTGACGCATGTGTCCAGCAATCGCCAGACCCTGTTGTTCTCGGCCACGTTGCCTTCCAACATCGTCAAGCTGTCCGGCAAGTATATGCGTAATCCTGTGCGCGTTGCTGTCGGCTCGACCACGACGCCTGCCGCGAACATCCAGCAAGAGCTGGTTCACACAACGGATGTTGAAAAGTACAGCAATCTGATCGCGCAGCTTGAAAAGCGCACCGGCTCGGTGATCATCTTTGTGAAAACCAAGTTTGGCACCGAAAAGCTTTCTAAGAAGCTTAATGCGTCAAACCATCAGTCCGATGCCATTCATGGCGATTTGCAACAACGCCGCCGTGACCGCGTGATCCAAAGCTTCCGTGACAAGAAGTATCGCATCCTCGTTGCTACCGATGTTGCCGCGCGCGGCCTCGACATTCCGCACATCGAGCATGTCATCAACTATGATCTTCCCCAGTGCCCCGAGGATTACATCCATCGCATTGGTCGTACCGCTCGTGCGGGCGCGGAAGGTTCGGCTCTTAACCTGCTGACCCCTGCGGACGGCAGCAAGTGGCGTGCGATCCACCGCCTGATGCACGGCAAGGATGATCCCTCCGTTCCCTTCGTTTCCGAGAGGAAATCGGGCGGCAAGTCCTATGGCGGCTATAAAGGCAAGAGCGGCGGCGGGTACAAGGGTAAGAGCAACTTTGGCGGCGGCTATAAGGGTCGTGATGCTG
>DNGD01000038.1 GCA_003486725.1 Rhodospirillaceae bacterium | reverse complement strand
TGGCGGCATCGATGTCGGTGCGCTTTCGAATGGCTACTTTATCGCTGGCGGAAAGGTTTTGCACCATCCTGCCGATGACACTGGGAGCATCGCTCTCGGTATGGGGGCGGCGGCATCGATCTCCACGGGGACGAATAATACGATTATTGGTAATGCCGTTGCCAGCACGACCTTGGCCACGGGCAGCGGCAATATCCTGATCGGCACAAGCAATGCGGTGGACACGCCCGCAGCAGATACAAACGATTGGCTGAATATCGGCAACACGATTTATGGCAATCTGACCACCGGTAGCATTGCCCTTGGCGCGGCGGCGGTAACGGCGGGCACGACCTTGGATATGTCGGCGCGCACAGACTCGATCATCGTGCCAAAGGGCACAGAGCTTGAACGCCCTGCAGGTGTTGAAGGCATGATCCGCTACAACACAGAAACCTATGCTTTTGAAGGATACCAAGGCGCCACGCCGGGCTGGAGCAGTCTTGGCACAGGCACTGGTGGTGGTGGGTTCCTTGGCGCCGATGCGGCGAACACCTCGCCATCGCGTAGCGATGATGTGACGACCGGTTTGTTCTCTGATACCGCTGAGGTCATCCAGATAGCGATTGCGGGCACGGAACGTCTACGCGTTACGGCTGCAGGGACAACAACGGCCGGTGTCGTTGACCTTGCGGCGATCACGGATTACTTCGCCATTGCGGGGGCCAAGGTTCTGCATCAACCCGCGAGCGATACGACATCGATTGGTGTGGGCTCTGGATCGTTGGCCGCACAAACGGCAACGAACGCCCAAAACATGGCGGTCGGCGCAGGCGCACTTACAAGCACGACGACAGGTTATTGGAACACGGGCGTTGGTTATGACGCGCTGTACTACAATACCATCGGCCTACAAAACACGGCCGTTGGACGTTCAGCACTCTATTCCAATTGGACGGGCAGCCACAATACAGCCGTAGGAACGCAAGCTGGGTATAATATGAATGCGAACAGCGATAGCACCTTTATCGGCTTTTTCGCTGGCCTTAGCGTGACCGGAGGCAACAATACTGTAATTGGATCTCAGGTTGCCTCCACGACCCTTTCTACCGGCTCTAACAACATCCTGATCGGCACGAGCTCGCTGGTGGATACGGCGACGGCGGGAACGTCGAACTGGCTGAATATCGGTAACACGATTTACGGAAATCTGACCACCGGCAGCATCGCGCTGGGCGCGGCGGCGGTGACGGCGGGTGCGATCCTTGATCTCAGCGGCGCGACAAGCACGGCCAAATCATCGATGATCCTGCCCAAGGATACGACGGCCAACCGCCCCACGGCTGGCGTGACGGGTATGATCCGCTACAACACCACCACATACGCTTTGGAAGTTTACCAAGGCAGCACACCGGCTTGGGTATCTTTGGGCGCGGCTGGCGCGAGCACGCTCGGCGCCGCAGTTGGTACGCCTTCGCCTTATCGCTCTGGTCAGGCCACAACAGGTCTTTACAGTGATACGGCGGGCGTGGTGCAGACCGGCATCGTCGGCGTCGAACGTCTGCGCGTGACGGCGACGGGCATTAGCGTGACGGGCGACGTGAACGTTGCTGCTATTACAAACGCTTATTCCATCGCCGGCACCAAAATTCTTTACCAGCCCGCGAGCGATACGACAAGTATTGCTGTCGGGCCGAGCGCGCTGGCCGCGCAGACAATTGCAAGTATTTATAATACGGCCTTGGGGTATTCTGCCCTTTCTGCCACCACAACCGGCACGTCAAATACGGCTGTCGGGTACAATGTCATGAACAACAACATCACCGGTGGCTACAACACGGCCATGGCGCGCGGGGCTTTGGGACAAAACACGGCAGGCAGCAACAACAGTGCCTATGGTTATCAGGCGCTGTATTACACGGCTTCAAACAACAACACCGGCGTTGGGTTCCAGTCCGGCTATGCAATCACAACGGGCACCAACAATACAGTTCTTGGCAATCAGGTTGCCTTTGCCACGCTCACCACCGGCTCAAACAACATCCTGATCGGCACAAGCTCGCTTGTGACGACGCCAGCGGCGGCGACCAGCAGCTATCTGAATATCGGCAATGCGATCAAGCTGGATATGACAGCGGTGACGGCGACGAACCCGATCATGTCCATGGGCGGCGCTTCTCTTGATAACACGTCGATTGCTCTTGGCCTTTATGCCTTGCAGGCGCAGACGGTAACAAACGCCTATAACACGGCGATCGGTTGGTCTGCTCTGACCGTGACGACAACGGGTACCCAGAACACGGCCGTTGGTTATGCGGCGCTCGATGCCAACACCATCGGCACGAGAAATACGGCTGCCGGATATAACGCCCTGTCCGCGATGACGACCGGAACAAGAAACAGCGGTGTGGGCGCAGGAGCCTTGGCCACCAATATCATTGGCAGCTACAATACGGCTGTTGGCGATGCGGCCCTCAATGTAGCGACAGGGGATGACAACACGGCCCTTGGAAAGTATGCCGGTAAAGTCCTTACGACCGGAACGGACAACTTGATTGTGGGAACTGATGTTGCGTCAACGGTTCTGACAACGGGTTCGCGCAATATCCTGATCGGCACAAGCGCGGCGGTCACAACGCCGGCGGCGGGAACCAATGACTGGCTCAATATCGGCGGCACGATTTATGGTGATCTGGCGACGGGTCGTGTTGCGCTGGGTGCGGCGGCGGTGACGGCGGGTGCGATCCTTGATCTCAGCGGCGCGACAAGCACGGCCAAATCATCGATGATCCTGCC
>DNGD01000101.1:6857-7254 GCA_003486725.1 Rhodospirillaceae bacterium | reverse complement strand
AAAACGCCAGCCAAGAAAGCTCCGGCAAAGAAGGTCGCGGTCAAAAAGTCTGCTCCAACTAAAACAAAGAAAGCGCCCGCGAAAAAGGCAGCGCCTATCAAAGCGAAGAAGGCTACCGTTAAGAAGGTAGTTGTTAAGAAGACAGCCAAGAAAGCAGCGCCCATCAGGACCAAGAAGGCTCCGGCCAAAAAAGCCGTACCTATTAAGGTCGAAAAAGCCCCCGCCAAAACGGCAGAGCCTGTTCTGATCCAAGAGGTCATTGAACCCCGCTTGCCGCTGGGCGAAGCCGAGTTGCTGCGTGATGCCGCGCTGCGTATTCTTGACGAACGCCAAGCTGAAGACATCGTCACCGTCGACCTGAAGGGCCGCAGCGCGATTGCCGATTATGCCATCGTCG
>DNGD01000101.1:0-6851 GCA_003486725.1 Rhodospirillaceae bacterium | reverse complement strand
TCATGAAGCAGGGGATCAAGAATATTCGCGTTGAAGGCCTGACGCAGGGCGACTGGGTGCTGATCGATGGGGGGGATATCATCGTTCACCTCTTCCGTCCAGAGGTCCGCACATATTATCAAATCGAAGAGATCTGGTCGGCCAAAAAGCCTGCGGCGTAAAACCGATGAAGCTGTCGGTTATCTCAGTTGGTAAAATCAAGGGCCCTCAGGCGGAGCTTTGCGCAGAATACGCAAAACGCCTGACGGGCGGCTTGACCATCCGCGAACTGGCTACACAAACCCAAAAAGCAGAAAATGCGGCGATCCTTGCCGCCATTCCCGCCAAGGCGATCGTCGTCGTTCTGGACGAACGGGGCAAGGACCTATCCAGCCGCGAGCTGGCGGCCAAAATGTCGGCATGGCAGGATCAAGGCGCGCCTGAGCTTGTCTTTATCATCGGCGGCGCCGATGGCGTGACGGACGAGGTGAGGACGCGCGCCGCCTTTACGCTGGGACTTGGCCGCAAGACATGGCCGCATATGCTAGCGCGGGTTATGCTTATTGAGCAACTCTACCGCGCCCAGCAAATCAATAATGGCCATCCCTATCATCGGGACTAATCGCCGGACGCTCCCTCATTCCCAACCCAGCCTTTATAGCCTATAATAAGGGGGTGTTTTTAAAGGAATCACTATGCCCCATTCCGTTCCTCACTCGCGGCCCGTCGTTCTTTGCGTGCTGGATGGCTTCGGCTATCGCGAAGACGCACCCGACAACGCCATCAGCGTCGCCAAAATGCCGACGTGGAACAACTTATGGAAAAACAATCCGCACACGCTTCTTGACGCAAGCGGCGAAGACGTCGGGCTGCCGACAGGACAGATGGGCAACTCGGAAGTCGGCCACATGAACCTTGGCGCGGGTCGCGTTGTTTATCAGGATTTGCCGTTAATTGATCGCGCCATCGCGTCCGGCTCGTTTGAATCGAATGAGCCGCTTGTAGAATTCATCGCCAAGATGAAGGAAAGCAACGGGGCCGTTCACTTGATGGGGCTGGCCTCGACAGGCGGCGTCCATGCGCATCAGGATCACATCACCCACCTTGCGAAAGTATTGGCGGGGGCCGGTCTCACTGTCCATGTCCACGCTTTTCTGGATGGCCGCGACGTCCCGCCCCAAAGCGCCGTTCAACAAATTGGACGCTTGGAAGATTCTTTATCCGAAATTGATGGCGCACAACTGGTAACAATTTGTGGCCGCTATTATGCAATGGATCGCGACAAAAGATGGGATCGCGTTCAAAAGGCCTATGATCTTTTGACGCGAGGAGAAGGGGCAAAGGTACCTCACGCTATTGACGCGATTGAATCCAGCTACGTCGATGGCATTTATGACGAGTTCGTGTTGCCCATTACACTGAACGAGTATGACGGCATGAAAGACGGTGACGGCATCCTCTTTGCCAATTTCCGTGCCGATCGCGCCCGCGAGATTCTTGCGGCGTTACTGCTTCCTTCCTTTAACGGCTTCATCAGAAAGCGCATTGTCCTGTTCGCCGCCTCGATGGGGATGGTCGACTATTCAGAGGAGTTAAGCGAAGTCATGGGCGCGTTGTTCCCGCCCAAACGCATCGCGATGGGATTGGGTGAGTATGTCGCTGATGTTGGCCTCGCCCAACTCCGTATTGCCGAGACAGAGAAATACCCACACGTCACCTTTTTCTTTAATGGCGGGCGAGAGGAGCCGTATATCGGCGAAGATCGCCTGATGGTGCCATCACCGAAAGTGGCAACCTATGACCTACAGCCGGAAATGTCGGCGCGGCTAGTGACAGACAAGGTCGTCGCCGCTATCGATCGCGGCATTTATGATCTTATTGTCCTCAACTACGCCAACCCCGACATGGTGGGGCATACGGGATCTCTGCCCGCCGCCGTTAAGGCCGTTGAAACGATTGATGAATGCCTCGGACGCCTTATCACCGCGCTGGAGAAGGCTGGCGGCGTCGCCTTAATCACCGCCGATCATGGCAATTGCGAGCAGATGTACGATGACACGACGGCGGGCCCCCATACAGCGCACACGCTTTCCAAAGTGCCGGCTGTCATTGTCGGGCACACCTCATGCCATCGCCTGCGGCAAGGTCGTTTGGCCGATGTCGCGCCGACCTTGCTGGCGCTGATGGGGCTGGATGCGCCGCCACAGATGGAAGGCGGGAGTCTGATCGTTGGCTAATAAAGTCATTTCCAAAACCGCTTGTCTTCTGGCTCTCGCTTTATTGTTATCCGTGGCGTCGCTTTTACCGACACACGCACAAACACAAACGAAGGAGGAGTTGGCACGCATAGAGCAAGAGCTCGCGGCACAGAAAGCCGCCGCGCAGTCGCTTGAGAAAAAGGAGAAGGCGACAGAGGAAGAAATTGAAGCTTTGCGCGATAAATTGATTGCTGCGAGTGAAAATCTTCAAGACAAAGGGAACCAGCAGGAAGATCTTGAAACCCGATTGGTAGCACTGGAAAAAGAAACGGTCCTGCGCGATACAGCCCTAAAGGAATCACGCAAGCGGCTCGCCTTGCTCACGAGGCTTTTGATACAGTTCAGCCGCCAGCCTGCGGAAGTGTTCGTCCTCCGCGAGCAGTCACCTGACGATCACATCCACCGCACGATTGTTCTGCGTTCGATGCTGCCGCGCCTGCGCGAGGAAACATCAACCTTGGCAAAGGAGCTGGACAACTATGCACAGCTTCAAAACCAGACGGAGTCGCAAAAGCGCTTGGTGACAGCCGCGCAGCAAAATTTGCAATGGCAGCGCCACAATCTGGATGAAATGATCAAGACGCGGCAAGGGCGTCTGCAAAAGACTGCCGCAGAAAAAGAAGCCTTGGCGCGGCAACTAGACTCGCTGACCAACGAAGCAAAAGATTTGCGCCAACTGATGGAAAAGGTCAGCCACTCTTCGTGGAACCGCACAATCGGCAAAAGCACGCCCGCACGCAAAGGCGGCGCAAAATCCCCAATTAAAATGCCGGTGGCCGGTAAAATCATTCGCAATTTCGGGGATAAGGACGATTTTGGCATCGTCAGCGACGGCCTTACGCTTTCCGCGCCTGCGGGCAGCCCCGTCATAGCCCCGCAAGCGGGACGGGTTATGTTTGCCGGCGTTTTTCGGGGTTATGGCAAAGCCATTATTCTCCAACATGATGGGGGGCGGCATTCCTTCATGTCCGGCTTTTCGCGCATCGACGCTGACGTGGGCCAGAATGTCACGGGCGGAGAGCCTTTGGGCATTCTTCCCACGAAAGGTGAAGGGAAAGCAGAACTTTATTTCGAGTGGCGGCAAGGCTCCCAACCCGTTAATCCGATCTAAACGCAAACTCTTTCCCCCGCGTTGCGTTTATGCTCTAAAATAGGTCTGTTCCCGATGATTCCCCCTGATTCGTACCGGAGTTTCTCTATGTCGCTTAAGTCTTCGCGGTTCCTTGCCCCGTCTTTATTTGCCGTTCTTTTACTGGCAGCGCCTTTGTCGTTGGCAGCCAAAACGGTGGATCAAACCGCCGACAAACAAAGCAAAGCCGTGTCGACTGATTCTGACACCTATAAACAGCTCACCCTTTTCGCTGATGTGCTAGAGCGCACACGCGCCGATTACGTAGATGAGGTCACGGACGAAAAACTGATCGAGAACGCGATCAACGGCATGCTCGTCGCGCTTGACCCCCATTCAGGCTATCTGAACAAAAAGAACTTTGAGGATATGCAGACTCAAACGCGCGGGGAGTTCGGCGGTCTGGGCATCGAAGTCACCATGGACAACAACCTGATCAAGGTGATCTCGCCGATCGACGACACGCCTGCGGCCAAGGCTGGCTTGCAACCCAACGACCTGATTACCCATCTGGATGAAAAGCCGGTCACCGAGCTGACGCTCAGCGAAGCCGTGGACAAGATGCGCGGCGTTCCAGGCACAAAAATTACACTCACAATTCGCCGTGGCGGCATCTCCGGCCAGCCCTTCGACGTGACGATCACCCGCGCCGTTATCCACGTGCAGGCTGTTCGCTGGGACAAGAAGGGAGATGTGGTCTATATCCGCATCAAGACGTTTAACGAACAGACACAGCCCGGCCTTGATAAGGCTTTGGCCGAGGCCGAAAAGCAAATCGGTTCAAAGCTGGTCGGCTATGTGATCGATTTACGCAACAATCCAGGCGGTCTTCTGGATCAAGCTATTTCCGTTTCGGGTAGCTTTATCGAAGGTGGCAAGGAAGTCGTTTCAACGCGCAGCCGTCATAAGGACGACAATCAGGTTTATCTATCCCGCGGCGGCGACAAAACAGAAGGAAAACCGATTGTTGTTCTGATCAACGGCGGTTCGGCTTCGGCCTCTGAAATTGTCGCGGGCGCGCTGCAAGATTACCGCCGCGCGATCGTTCTGGGCACCAAGAGCTTCGGCAAAGGCTCTGTGCAGACGATCATTCCGCTGGCTGGTTCCAACGCCATGAGGTTAACAACGGCGCGGTACTATACGCCTTCGGGTCGTTCGATCCAGAAGTCTGGCATTGAGCCGGATATAGAAGTCCAACCCGCCAAGCTGGAGGAAATCCAGACCGGACAGGGTATCCGCGAGGCTGATCTACGCGGCGCTTTGGCCAACGACACGATCAAGAAAGAAAAGACCGACAAGGACGAAAAGAACACCAAAACCAAAAAGGATGAGTCCGGCGACAACAATGCGGATAAAGATAAAAAGAGCGACAAAAAAGACGATAAGTCTGATAACAAAGACGTCGCCTATGACTATCAGCTGGAACGCGCCTTGGATCTTATCCGTGGCATTCATCTGTTTGGCCAGAAATCCGCCATGTCGACGACAGAATCAAAGCTGGAAAGCGCTAAAAAGTGAACGAACCCGCTCCCTCTACGCCTGAACAAGTCGATGTCACCATCGCGTTTCAAGCGGCGTTGATGGCGCGGCGTGAGTCATTTTTGGCAAAGCTTCCCCGAGTCGTTAAGTTGGTGGGCGCTGGTAGCCTGTTGCTGGTTATCGTTTTCTCGCTTGTCCAATTTATTGCGATGCCGGATTTCGGCACATCGGGCGGCCAAAAGGGATCTTACGAAAAAGAAGATGATGCGGATCTGGATTTAGAGTCCATCCCCACGACCCTCGACCCAATGGCCGCACAGGAACGGCGCTTGCCGCAAACACGCGACGAGGCGCAAGCTGCGGAAGCAAACGACACTAATGAAGCTGCCTTGGACGTCGCGCCCGATATGGGGATCGTCGAGGCGACACCATCCGGTTATTTGCCTCGCATCGGTGACGATGGCCGCAGACCATGGCAGGTTTATGCCAAAAGGTTTGATTATCGCGACCCACGCCCTCGTATTGCGCTGGTCATCAGTGATCTTGGTTACTCGCGCGTTGCTACGGATGCCGCGCTTCACCGCACGCCGTCCGCCGTCACGCTGGCCTTTGATGTACAGGGAACGTCGATCGACGAATGGCTTACGCGCGCGCGTCAGGAAGGCCACGAAACGCTTCTTTCAATCCCGATGGAGCCTTTTGATTACCCGCGTAGTGATCCGGGCCCCAACGCTCTTCTCAGTACGCTTCCGAACGCTGATAACATCGTACGTTTGCGTAGCGCTTTGGGGGCAGGACAGGGCTATGTCAGCATCACGACACTCTCCGGATCGCGCTTCATCACGGACGAATCCAAGGTCGAGCCTGTTTTGGAAGAACTGCGCAAGCGCGGGCTGCTTCTTTTGGATGCCAAGGTGTCCGCACACAGCGTGTGGGGGCCTCTCGCAACAAAGATGAAGGTCCCCGTTGCGGAAAACCTCCGCTTCATTGACTCCACCCCGACGCCTCAGGCCATCGACGCCGCACTCGCGCAACTGGAGCAAACAGCCCGCGTAGAAGGAGTCGCTATCGGCATGGCATCACCCCTGCCAGTATCGATCGAGCGCATCGAGATCTGGGCGCGGCAACTTAAGGAGCGCGGTATTGTCCTCACGCCCATTTCCTCTATCGTCCGCTAATCAGTTCGGTGGCGTGGGGTGATCGTTACTTCTTGAACCCATCAGCGGGCAAATAGATGCCGGCTTCCAGCAGGTGATAGTTCTTCGCCAACTGCTCGATATAGCGGCGGTTGATCAGCTCCTGCGTGGCAGCATTGATAACCCACATAAATTTGTCTTCGCCGAACTTGATGGCATAGCCGCCCGAGAAAAACCCAACATCTTCGCCAACAACGCCGCGCATCACGCCCTTATTGCTCGCATCAAACGTGCCAAAGGTGAAGGGATCCATGAAAACGACATCGGCTTTTTTGCTGGTGACAATCTGGAAGAGTTGCGCAGGGCCTTGCTGTGACGAGACTTCATGAACTTTGGCCTTTGGGTACTGTGTGCGCGCGACGACGCTCGTTAACTCGCCCTCCATTGTGGCGATGGTGACATCAGGATTGTTTATTGCAGTCAGTTTATGGTCAAAGCGCTTTTCATCGGCGCGGACATAGGCGCGATAGGGCGCATAAAACTGCGGTGTTGTGAAATAGGCGAACTTGATTCGTTGAAGGGCTGGGGCCATCGGTGCGCACATCATATCGATACGGCCAGCATTAAGGGCGGCCACAAAGTCAGCCATAGAAACTTCCTCGACCCATTCAACCTTCCAGCCTAGCCCGCGTGCCAGCTCCTCCGTCATCTCGATATAGAGGCCTTCCATTTTCTGCGTATTGGGGTTCTTTTGCGACATAGGCGGCCACGTGATATAGCCACAGCGCAGTGTGTTCGTTTTCATCACGCGATTAAAAGCCTCATCTTCCGCATGGGCGACACTGGCCGTGAAAAATAGAAGAACCAAAA
>DNGD01000238.1 GCA_003486725.1 Rhodospirillaceae bacterium | reverse complement strand
CAGCCTGCCTTGCCGAAGCTGCGAAACAGCGTAGGCAGGTTGAAGTCTCTTTGTTCAGAAGAAATGTCTTTTGAAGGTTTGAAAAAATCAGCTTTCAATCTGGATCCCGCATCTTCGTGATGCTGCGCATCACTTCGTGCGGGAAGACGAAAAGGGAGCGTTTTGACTCCACTTCAACAGAGCCTTCTCTAGGCCAGAATAGCCAAAAATGCCTATCGCCCGAAATAAACCATCGAGTATGCCAGAATCCGGTATATTAAACCTCCATTTAATATACCGGATTCTGGTATATTAAATCGCGTTTAATATACCGTCTCACCATATGTCCAAAAAGGCACTTTTTGAGGGGCAAAAAAACATGGTGTTTTATGGAGCGCGTTTTTGCAACCGGCTGAAAACAAACGAAAAAACAGGCTGAAATTTTAGCGCACTAAAACGCCGTAAAAACCGCGTCAAATCGCATCGTTTTACCGTGCTTTTGGGGCGGTTTAAACGTCCACGTCTTGCACGAACTTGGCGTTCTCCTGAATGAACTGGAAGCGCAACTCGGCCTTGCGGCCCATCAGTTTCTCGACAAGACCTTCGGTCTCTTTGATCTCTTCAAGTCGATCCGGCGAGTCCGGCTCGGTGATAATCACGCGCAGCAAATTGCGTGAGCGCGGATCCATCGTCGTCTCGCGCAGTTGCGCGGGCATCATTTCGCCCAGACCTTTAAAGCGGCTGATGTCAATCTTGCCGCGACCTTTAAAGGTCGTTTCCAGTAATTCTTCCTTATGTGCATCATCGCGCGCATACACGGTGTTGTTGCCTTGTGTGATGCGATAGAGCGGCGGCTGCGCAAGGAATAGTTTGCCGTTGTTGATAAGGCCGGGCATCTCGCGATAGAAAAACGTCATCAGCAGCGAGGCGATATGCGCGCCGTCCACATCGGCATCGGTCATGATAATCACGCGTTCATAGCGCAGCTTGCTTACATCAAACGAACTGCCAAGCCCGCAACCCAGCGCGAGCGCCAGATCGCCGATTTCCTGATTGCCGCGAAGTTTGTCAACACTGGCGGAAGCGACGTTCAGGATTTTTCCGCGCAGCGGCAAAATCGCCTGTGTTTCGCGGTTGCGCGCTTGCTTCGCCGAGCCGCCGGCGCTGTCGCCTTCGACCAGAAATAGCTCGGTGTTCTCGGCGCTGTTTGATGAACAATCGGCGAGTTTTCCCGGTAAACGCAGCTTGCGCGTTGCGGTCTTGCGCGCCATTTCCTTGGCTTGGCTGAGGCGCAAACGCTCTTCGGCTTTCAATACAAGATGATCGAGAAGGGCTTTGCCGCTGAGCGGATCGGCAGAGAGCCAATGATCGAAATGATCCTTGATGACGTTATCGACAAGGCGCGTGGCTTCAATCGTTGCGAGCTTGTCCTTCGTCTGGCCTTGGAATTGCGGATCGCGAATGAACAACGAGATCAGCGCGGTGGCATCGCCAAACGCTTCATCGCCGGAGATATTGGTGGCGCGGCGGTTGTTCAGCAGCTCGCCATGCGCGCGCAGCCCGCGCAAAAGCGCGGCGCGCAGGCCCGCTTCATGCGTGCCGCCTTGCGGCGTCGGAATGGTGTTGCAGTACGAATGGCAAAAGCCTTGCCCGTCACACGGCCACGCGACCGCCCATTCAACCTTGCCCTTATCGTCGGGTAGATCGGCGACGCCGCTGAAGATTTGCTCGGTGACCGTCTCGCGGCCTTCCAGCGCGGACGAAAGATAATCGGCTAAACCGCCCGGAAAATGCAACGTCGCTTCGGTCGGTGTGTGATCGTCGGACTTGATGAGCGAGGGATCGCACGCCCAGCGGATTTGAACGCCGCGGAACAGATACGCCTTTGACCGCGCCATTTTATACAGCGTGGACGGTTTGAAATGCAGCTTGGTGCCGAAAATCTCGGTGTCGGGTTTGAAGATGACCGTGGTGCCGCGACGGTTCACCGCGCCCGCTTTTTTCAGTTTGCCTTGCGCTACGCCGCGCGAGAAATGCTGTACGTAAAGCTGTTTTTCGCGCGCGACTTCGACCGTGAGTTCTTCGGACAGGGCGTTGACGACGGAGATGCCGACGCCGTGCAAACCGCCGGAAGTTTGATACACCTTGTCGGAAAACTTGCCGCCCGAATGCAGCGTGGTGAGGATGACTTCCAGCGCCGATTTGCCGGGAAATTTCGGATGGTTGTCCACGGGAATGCCGCGGCCATTGTCGCGGATGGTGACTTGGTTGTCCGCGCCCAGTTCAATGTCGATGCGGTTGGCAAAACCGGCCACGGCTTCGTCCATGCCGTTGTCCAGCACTTCGGCGACAAGGTGATGCAGCGCGGCTTCGTCCGTGCCGCCGATATACATGCCGGGGCGGCGGCGCACGGGCTCCAGCCCTTCAAGGACTTCGATATCGTTGGCGTCATAGGAATCTTGTTTACGCGCAGCGGCAGAGCCGGAGGATAATAGATCGGACATTTGTCTGGGGCAGCCTTAAAAAAATACACAAAAACCCCGCGAATCGCGGACGTGCGGAGTTTAGAGCGCGGCGGCCATCGGCGCAACCGTTGAGACCGGTATGGCGTAACCCAAATCGTAATAGCGGGTGGAGGATAGGGGGATATGAGGCGACCGACCGCTGTAAACCGCCGCTTCGCGGCGAAGATTGAAATCGATCAGATCAAGCGCCTGTTTTTCGGACAGAGGCTTTTTTAACGGGTTTTTCAAGCCTTTTACCGTTTCTTCGAGATCCTCATGGAATAGTGATTTATGAGAGGGCGGAATAGGGAGGCCGTCAATCAGCTCCGCACGGGGATTGGCGAAAGTCCAAAAGCTATCGGCATCTTTGTGGATGGATTTCCGACCTGTCGCAACAACCAGTTTGTCGCTGAGGCTTTGGTGTTTTTTGTCGCAGTATTTTCCCGCTGTAATGAGACCAAAGAACCAAGGGTCTTTCCCGTCGATAATTCCGAGGCGGGTAAGCACCTCATGCTCTATGCGGGGTGGAATCTGTTGCGCCGCGATCCGCTCGTCGCGGTCGCGTTTTTCATATTTGGCATCGTCCGTAAAGGCCGTCAAATAGGCGGTTAAAATCGGAAGTAGTTTTTCGGCATGGGGGGTGGACGAGTCGTCCAACATCGCTTGCGCGACGAAGGCGGGCGTTATCGATTCAAAGAAAGCTTTAAGCGGATCATTGTCCGGAAGCTTCTTTGCATATTTCTTTGCATCCTCGGACGTGTCATGCGGGTACAAAGTACTGGCGATGAGCTTTGTCGCGAGAGGCGGAAACGCTGCGGGAGGCAACTCGAAACGGGCAAGCGAATGAGCCAGAACTTTTGTTGTGACGGCTACAACGTTTTTGCACCTGAACGCGCGGTGGGTGACGCCGAGGCCATGGGCACATTCGGGCGTCTGAACATCCCACAAACTGGACTTGCGATAAACACCGCCCTTTTTCTGGTTCAGGCCCCCGACAAAAATACGGCCATTTCTGATAAAATCAAGAAAGGCCGGTTTGACGTAAATACCATGTACGTTGGGCAGGAAAAGCGCGGCGTTTTCCGACACCTTTAACAGCTGCACGAAGTTTGCCTGATGACGGGACGACTGATCCGGATCCATTTTCGACACGCGATTCCCTGTCCGCTCCTTTGTGAAGCTGGTGAGGTATCGTTCCCCGACCGAGGTCGGGAAGAATGGAAGAAAGTGAGCCATGATGTGTGATGCGGAGCTTCTTTTGAGTGACGTTGAGAGTCTTTGCTCTGACGACTGGTTCTTTTTCTTGTTTAAAGTCTTTCGGGTTTGTCGAAAACCGGACGGTTCCTATAACACATTTTGGCCAAAACCAAAATAGTCCTGATTAAGGGGCCGTCCTTGAGGCGATCCTATACAAAGAAAGTTGTGGATAAGCGAATCGTTTTTTGCTTTCACTGCCCATTTTTGGCAGCTTTTCCACATGTGCATAAGCTGAAATTAGGCCAAAACGTCAAATGGTTAAGAAACTATATATATGTATTAATAGTTGGTTATCCACAAAATGATGAAGGCACTAGAATCACTTTAGCTCATCTGGTATGTGTTTGGTCAGTTAGCCACAACATCTTGTGCCCCTTCAAAAGGCCGTTTGGTTAACAAAAGACGGGTCGCTTTCGGGATCGTAACAGGATTTTGGAGCCAAACCCGCACCATCGATGAACCTTTTCAAGGGAGCTGAAGCGCCATGGGCTGGACCGAGCAACAAATTCAAACGCTGAAACAAATGTGGGGCAAGGGCTTTAGCGCCAATGATATTGCCAAGAGTTTGGGCGGCTGCGTCACGCGCAACGCCGTCATCGGCAAGGCGCATCGCCTGAAATTATCCGCCAGCGCCGCGATGCCGCGCGCGGCTTCTGTCGAACCGCCGTCCAAGACGCGGGGTGTCGTGATGGCCTCGATCAAGAAGGTCAGCGGCAAGAAAAAATCCATGCTGCGCTCTTTGCCGCCGGTGCAGTCGCAAGAGACCACCGCGCGTGTGATCTCGATGCCTGAATCGATGCTTCGCCCGATCGAGATCATGAAGCGCAGCGAAGGCATTCCCGTCACCAAGGCAGGTGAGCGTCATTGCCGCTGGCCCATCGGCGATCCCCGTTCACCTGATTTCCGCTTCTGCGGTTGCGACACGCATGAAGGCTTGCCTTATTGCGCCTCCCATGCTCGCGTGGCTTATCAGACCGTCAGCCGTCGCTCGCGCGCCAATGCGAACGCCGATGCGGTCGCCGTCGACTTCAATACATTGAAGGCTGTTGGCGAGAAGCAATAAGTTCGTTTTTCGTTTGCGTAATATAAAACGCTCGCACTGAAAAGTGCGGGCGTTTTTAATGGCTGGGGGACGTGGATGTGCTCGCTGCGGTCGCCTGCGGCTTCCCTTGCTGCGCGGCGCTTTGCTAAGTTCGCGTTTCGGCTGCGCCTCACGCTCACTAATCAAATCGTCGAACCATGTGGTTCGAAAACCATCTTCCAGCCATTAAAAAAGCCCCCAAGTGGGGGCGTTTTTAATGGCTGGGGGACGTGGATTCGAACCACGGTAAACAGAGTCAGAGTCTATTGTCCTACCGCTAGACGATCCCCCAAGCGCGGTGTGCAGGTGGGTTTCCTAACACACCATATTGGCTTTGTGTAGTGGTTTTTGCCGATCTCATGGGGAAGTTTTTTACCCCAAAACCTTGTAGCCGCGACCTGACAGGCAGTTATTCAGGATATTTTTCTTGCGATCCAGCGCGCTCATGGCTCCTGAGCCGCCCCCGCCCAGCGCACCCAGCGCCGCGCCCGTGGCCGCTCCCGTGCCCGGATCACCGCCAATCGCGCCGATCGCTGCACCCGCCGCCGCGCCCAGACCCGTGCCGATAAGCCCGCTGGTGGCGGTATTCTGCATGACATCGACTTGATCCGCGAGCGTGCGGCATTCAGCCATGTCCTGTTGGTATTTAACCATGTCGATATCTTTGGTGTCGACGACGGGCGTATAGGTCATCGGCGCGCCGGCTCCTTGTTGTGCCGCGCAGCCGGAAAGAAGAACGGCAAGGGCCAGAACAGGCAGGGGGAGGGAAAGGCTTTTTTTAAGCGACATGGAAGGCTCCTCTTAAAAAAGATGGTTACTTCCAAAGAGGCTAGCGGAAAAAGATAATCTTTTCCATCCATTCTATTTTTATGGTAGAGGTGCCATCATGAAGGGCATTAGCAAGAACAGAGGCATTGGGGGCATCGCGTCGAAACGGCGTGAGGCCGTGCGCGTCAAAACGGCCAAAAAGCGCACCAACTCCTCCGCTGACTGGCTGAAACGTCAGCTGAATGACCCTTATGTTTCAGCGGCCAAGGAGATGGGCTATCGCTCGCGTGCTGCATTCAAGATTTTGCAACTGGACGAGCAATTCCACTTTTTGAAAGGTGGCGCGAAGGTCATCGATCTGGGCGCAGCGCCCGGTGGGTGGTCACAGGTCGTCGCCAAGAAGATCGGCGCGAAGGGGAAACTGGTCGCGCTGGATATTCAGGCGATGGATCCCATCGAAGGCGTCGA
>DNGD01000174.1 GCA_003486725.1 Rhodospirillaceae bacterium | reverse complement strand
CAATATTTCATCGGTGCATGGTGTTGTCGCCAGTGCCAATAAAATAGCTTATGTCGGTGCCAAGCATGGCGTGATCGGCATGACAAAAGTTGTCGCACTTGAGACGGCGGGAAGTGGCATCACCTGCAACGCCATTTGCCCCGGCTGGGTTCTGACCCCGTTGGTGCAAGCACAAATCGATGCGATCGCCGTGCGCGATGGTCTGACGAATGAAGAAGCCTCGGCCAAGCTGCTTTCCGAAAAGCAACCGTCCAAGCAATTTGCAACGCCAGAGGATATTGGCGGCTTGGCCGTCTTCTTGTGCTCGGACGCCGCGCGTCAGATTACAGGAGCCAGTTATACAATTGATGGCGGTTGGTCGGCTGTTTAACCCAAAAAGGGAGTTCTCTTGCGCGTTCTCATCTACAAACCGGCAAAATCAGCAACACAGTCGCGCTGCCAATGCGGCGGGCGATGGCTGATCGAGCCAATTTTGGAAGCGCGGCGCGAGGTTGAACCCCTGATGGGCTGGACCAGCGCGGGCGATCCGCTTTCCTCCCTAAGAGGGCGGCTGACCTTTTCATCGCCGCAAGAGGCTTCGACCTTCGCCAAAGAGCAGGGCTGGAGCTTTGAAATCAACATGCCTCAAGAACGCCGCATCCACCCCAAAAGCTATCTGGATAATTTTGAGACCTAACATCGTTAATTGTTCATTTATGGTTATCGCCATCGCCTGTTTGCACAAGGCGTAAAGACCGATTAAAACCATCCCCATGACACAGGGCCTATCCTCTGACAAACTACGCAAAGGCTCCACCGGTTTCGACCGTGGGGCAGGGGTGCTTCGCGACCAGTTGAAGACAATGCCGGAAAGCGCAGGCGTTTACCGCATGCTCGCCGCCGATGGCGCGGTGCTTTATGTCGGCAAAGCCAAGAATCTGAAAAAGCGTGTGACGTCCTATACGCAAAGAGCGCGGCTGCCGAACCGCCTGCAGCGTATGGTGGCGCAGACGCGCAGCATGGAAATCGTGGTGACGCACACGGAGACCGAAGCGCTGTTGCTCGAGGCTAACCTGATCCAGCGCTTTATGCCGCCATTCAATGTGCTGCTGCGCGACGACAAAAGCTTCCCGTACATTCTAATCGCGCGCGATCATCTGTTTCCGTCGCTGCTCAAGCATCGCGGCGCGAAAGGCCGCAAGGGTTGGTATTTCGGCCCGTTTGCCAGCGGCGGCGCGGTAACCGAGACGCTCATTCTGTTGCAACGTGCCTTTATGCTGCGCAACTGCTCGGACAGTTTCTTTGCGGCGCGCAAACGCCCGTGCTTGCAATATCATATCAAACGTTGCACCGCGCCTTGTGTTGGCAAGGTCGGCGAAAAGGATTATGCGGCGCAAGTCGACGAAGCGCGGGCGTTCCTGAGCGGATCGAGCCAGAATGTTCAGGCGGAACTTGCCGCGCAAATGGAAAAAGCCAGCCAGCGCCAAGAATATGAACGCGCCGCGAGTTTGCGCGACCGCATCCGCGTGCTGACCAGCATGCAGACCAAGCAGGATATCAACGTCGCGGGGCTGGGCGATGCCGACGTGATCGCCCTGCATCAACAAAACGGCGCAACGGCTATTCAGGTTTTCTTTTTCCGCGCCGATCGGAACTTTGGCACGCGCACCTATTTCCCGACCCATGATCGCACCGTGGAAAGCGGCGAGGTGCTGGCCGCGTTTATCGCACAGTTTTATGCCGATAAAGAAGTGCCGCCCCTGTTGCTGCTGAGCGAAATGCCGGAGGAGCCAACGCTACTTGCCGAAGCGCTCACAGAGAAAGCGGGGCGCAAGGTTTCGCTGATTGTGCCGAAGCAGGATAAGAAAAAGCGTCTCATCGATCATGCGCTGGCGAATGCTTCTCAGGCTCTGGCGCGCCGGCAGGCCGACAGCGCGCAGCAGAAAAAGCATCTGGAACAGGTTGCTTTAATCTTTCACATGAAGAAACCGCCGCAACGCATTGAGGTATATGATAATTCACATACTTCAGGAACCTTTGCGGTGGGGGCGATGATTGCGGCGGGGCCGGAAGGGTTCCTCAAAAAAACCTATCGCAAGTTTAATATCAAAACCGCGCAAAGCAACGACGATTTCGCGATGATGCGCGAGGTTTTGACGCGCCGTTTCACGCGCCTTTTGACCGAAGACCCGCAGCATCAGTCCGACATGTGGCCGGATTTATTGCTAATCGATGGTGGCGCGGGGCAGGTGGGCAAAGTGCGCACCGTGCTGACAGAAATGGGCGTCACGGACGTTGCGCTTGTCGGCATCGCCAAGGGACCCGACCGTAATGCGGGGCGCGAGCGTTTCTTTGTAGACGGCAAGGCGCCGTTCAGCCTTCCGCACGATGATCCGACGCTATATTACCTGCAAAGGCTGCGCGATGAGGCGCACCGTTTTGCCATCGGCACACACAGGGCGAGGCGAACCAAGGCGATTACGGCCTCCGGTCTTGACGAGATTAGCGGGATTGGCGCGGCGCGAAAGCGGGCTCTTTTGCATGTTTTTGGCTCGGCCAAGGCGGTGTCCGGCGCGGGAATCGACGATCTGACCCGCGTTTCGGGAATCAGCCCTGCCTTGGCAAAAAAGATATATGACACTTTCCACGGAAACGGCTAAGGTAGGGTTATTCGACACCCAACATTCGGCGCATCCCTATGTTCAAATCACTCGCCAATAAATTGACTATTTCACGGATCGTGATGATCCCGGTAATCCTGTTACTGCTCGTCCTTCCCTTTGGGTGGACGGCGTGGGCCGCATGGTTTCTGTTCACCATCGCTGGCATCACGGACTTCCTTGATGGCTATATGGCACGTCGGGAAAACAATGTCTCCAAGATCGGCCAGTTTCTTGACCCCATCGCGGACAAGCTTTTGGTCTCCGCTGTTTTGCTTTTGCTGGTGTTCAACGAGAAGATCACAGGGATTACCGTTTTGCCCGCCGTGATTATCTTGCTGCGCGAAGTGGCAGTATCAGGACTGCGCGAATATCTGGCGGGCCTGAGCGTCAGCGTTCCCGTCAGCCAGTTGGCGAAATGGAAAACAACGATCCAGCTGATCGCGCTCGGCTTCCTGATTGTCGGCACAGAGAACGCGCCTTACTGGATTCCCGCCACGCTGATCGGCGACATCTTGTTGTGGGTTGCGGGTGCCATCACCGTGATCACCGGCTACGATTACTGGCGTGCCAGCGAAAAGCATTTCGGTATTTAATCCAGCCCGACGACTTCCTTGATCCGTTGACCAAGACCTTTGCGTTTGGGGCGCGTGCCCCATACGAAAAGTCCCGTGACGGCAAGGCCAAGGAACGGATAGGCAAGCGGCGCGAAGAAAATCACCGGTATGGCCATCACGAAGGCCGG
>DNGD01000151.1 GCA_003486725.1 Rhodospirillaceae bacterium | reverse complement strand
GAGGCTGGCACCTTTGCGATGGCCGCTGCGATCACCAATGGCGATATGGAATTACTTGGTGCGCGGATGGATGGCCTCAAGAGCGTGTTCGACGTGCTCGCCAAGGCCGGCGTGATGGCCGAAGAAACGGCGGACGGTATCCGCGTGCGCCGTGCGAAGGATAAGCTGATCGGTGTCGATGTGATGACCGAGCCTTTCCCTGGGTTCCCGACGGATTTGCAGGCGCAGATGATGGCGCTGATGTGCGTGGCTGACGGCGCGGCGATGATCACAGAAACGATCTTCGAAAACCGCTTTATGCATGTGCCGGAACTGATCCGCATGGGCGCGAACATTACGGTGCATGGCTCCTCCGCCATGGTGCGCGGCGTCAAGAAGCTGAAAGGTGCGCCTGTGATGGCAACAGATCTGCGTGCCTCTGTGTCGCTCGCGCTGGCAGGGCTGGTGGCCGAGGGCGAGACGGTGCTCAACCGTATCTATCATCTTGATCGCGGCTATGAACGGCTTGAAGAAAAGCTTGGCGCTTGCGGCGCGGATATCGAAAGGGTAAAAAAGGCGGCATAAGGAGGCATACCCCATGACCGACGAACCTCTCAAGCTGATGGCGCAGGATGCGGCGGATATTCAGGTGATTGCTGCCGTTTTGCAGGACGCTATCGCGCCGACGTGCGACATGACCTACCACGCCACAGACAAGAACTTTGTGATGGTCGTACAGCGCTTTAAATGGGATGGGGTGCAAGACGGTGCCCCCGTCATTCCCCTGCCTGCCAATGAGGATGACACGGTCTGTTTTGAGCGCATCAACTGCGCGCTGGATATTGAAGGCGTGGAGGCCGTGCAATTCACAGGGATCAATCCCAACGATCCGGCGGCGATGCTCGATCTGTTAACCATTAGCTACGAAGCGCCTTATCTGCACTTTATCTTCGCGGGCGAGGGCAGAATGCGGCTAAAGCTGGATAATTGGCGGCTTAAACTGTGCGATTTCGGGGAATCGTGGCCGACAACACATCTTCCCTGTCATGCGACTTGACGAATGCGTTGGAAAAGGCCATTTTCCCATCGCCTGCAAAATGGCTCGCTAAGTAAATGAAAAGAGTATTTTATGTCTAAAGAAGATCTTCTTGAGTTCGAAGGGATCGTATCCGAAATCCTTCCCAATGCCATGTTCCGCGTCAAGCTGGACAACGGGCATGAGGTGCTTGCGCACACATCGGGAAAAATGCGTAAAAACCGCATCCGCGTTTTGGCGGGTGACAAGGTGAATGTCGAGATGACCCCCTATGATCTCAGCAAAGGACGCATTACCTTCCGTCACAAGTAAAAACAGGGAGAGCGCGATGAACAACACTCTTTACCGTTCCTGCCATAAGACCGCCGTAGCGTTGGCGTGTTTTGGTTTGATGTTGTTTTCTGGTGGCGTAATGGCCGAGGAGGCTGCTTCCGGTTTTGAGGTTGCGCCCAAAAACGCGCAGCAATTCCAGTTTACGGGACAACCCGAGCTGTACCCGTCCGTTATCAAACAGGGCGGCATCATTAAAGACGGAAAAGGCAAGCCCTATCCAACGTTCACACTGCAATGCGGTTATGCGACTAATCCGGTGGATCAAACTTTTACCCGCGATCCCGAATTGGACAAGCTTTATGTCCTCAATACACGGGCGAACGAAACGGGAGCCTTTACGGTCACAATGCCTTACGGCGAACCCCTGTTGATGGGCGTGATGCCCTCTTTGACGGGTTTTCTGTCGGCTGAGCGTGTGGTGAGGGGGCTTCACGAGGCGACGCGCGTTCAGGTTTTTGAATTGCCCGATGGAACCATGAAGTACGGTGCCGGACAAACTTTATTCAATCAGCCGCCGGTCTTCAAAGCTGGTGATATCCAGACTTCTGCTTCTTTTCTCCGCGAACTTTGCGACAAAGCCATTCTGGTTGGAAAGCGGAATGATCAGGCCGAACCTTCGGACATAGCTAAATCCGAAGCGCTCAGGAATGAGAGAAGGGACACTGTGAAGGCGTATTTTCCGAACGAAAAGAGATAAAGAGGTTTTAATCGTTGTAAAAAAAACCGGCCAGAAGGCCGGTTTTTTATTGCGTGATTTGTTTGGTTATTGTGGAGCAGGCGCGGCTGCCATCTTGTTTACAGGGAGAGGGACGTAAGGCGTTTCACCGCTCAGAATCGTTTCCATCGTTTTTTTGCTGTCTGCCAACAGTGCAGTTGCATACTGTGAATCATGGAGCTTGACCGCAAGGCCGCCCACAGGATCATTTTTCAACGTGCCGCTCAATACGTCGATGAGAACTGTTTCGGATTGACCGAAGATAGTTGCTGCAGTTTCTTTGATCGATCTTACTGTATTTTCTTTAAATTCAGAATCCATAGGGACAGTACGGCAGCTTGTCAGGCTTGTTGATCGGGCGACGGCACATTCAGCCAAATTTTCCCGTGCGCCCCCGTCAAAATAATTTGCATAACCCGCTGCTGTGCCGTCTTTAGTATTGATAACGACACTGTAGTCTCCGTAATCGTCGGAATAGGTTTTTGCAATTTCACCGGAAGCGGGGTCATAAACAATCGATAGGGAGAATGTCGGGCTGACCGCGTCGGTTCCAGAACATTCATAGCCGCTGAGAAGGGTTTTATCCAAACCATCTTCTGTCGCACGTACTTCGATTATACCGCCAGTACCGTCGCCGCCACAGAGATTGTTCAGGTCTAGAGGGCGCGCTGCCTCGCTTTCTTTTGACGTGGGAGCAGGGGGTGCGAGGTCGGGCTCTTGTTGAGGTGTTGCGCAGCTAGAGAGCAGGGAAGCTGCTGCACAGATAAAAATGGCGATAGATCCCTTGGTCAAGACAGGAGTGGAGAGGTTTTTCATAAAATGTCCTTTGGGAAAATAATAATTATCGGCACTCAAAATTATGCTGAGTGGCAAATAGTTGCGCAAGATAAAATGGGGTTAATCGTTAACGGGGACGGTATTTTTCGTCGATTCCGTAGAATTCGGACTCAAGACTGTTAACATTGCCCTGAATGGTGGCTTCGTCATACTCTCCGGTGCCAGCTTTTGATTTCCAGCCTTGTATCTGATCAAACAGTTGTGTGGCGCGGCCTCGATCCATGGTTTCCTTCAGCGTTTCTTTGCCTTGAGCTTTAGCGGCATTCTCGGCTTTGACTTTGGCTGCCTGCGCTTTTTGAGTCTCCTGTTTATTTTGTTGGTATTTCACCATGTAGTTATCCTCCGAGGCTCTGCCCCCTGCGGGGTGTGCCTCGCCGGCGTCTTGCGCTTTGGATGGGCCAGCGGCCGCGGCGGCGGCCTTCGTTTTCGCTGTGGGTGATTTGATGCTGCCAGCGGCTAAAATCTCAAAGCGTGGCTCGCTGTTTTCATCTGATCTACTCTGTCTCTTGCTCCACGGATCCATGCGAAAATGGATCTTGTCGATTCTCGTGGATTTTTTTGGGGGGCGTGGTGTGGGAATAAAAAGATGATTGAAATCCGAGAGCCATGATTTTGTATGACCCTCGCGGTTTTTTCCTTCCCCGGATGGCATATGCAGATGAGAGAGAATCGACATCACCTTCTTTTTCACGTTTAACGTGGGAATAAGAAGGAAGTTCAATTCATGATCGTCATCATCATCGTCGTCGTGTCTGTTCGTCATCTTGCTGTCCCGTTGTCCCTTGGGGTGCGTATGTCGCCTTGATGGGTTTTCCAGTCACCACACAAAGCCTGCCAGCAACTCAGCGCCGCGAGCGCAGCCGTATCAGCGCGTAGAATACGGCAGCCCAGTCGTAAGCACAACACTTCCGGCAAAGTGTGTAAAAGTGCTAATTCATCGGTTGTAAAGCCTCCTTCGGGTCCCGTGAATATGGCGGCGGCTGTTCGCGCTTGTGCCAAAGCGGAAGAAAGCCCCTGCGCCGCCGGTTGGGCGTCGCCGAACTCCGCGCAGATAATGGGCAGTCTGTTCTTTGGCCAGTTTTTCACGAGTGTCGCGAGTGAGACGGGTTCTCTAATTTCGGGCACGGATAAACGCTCTGCCTGTTCGGCGGCTTCGATCGCGATGGTGCGTAATCTCTCGACGTTTGATTCGCGTACTTGCGTGTGTGATGTCAGAACGGGTTGAATAACGCTTGCACCAAGCTCGGTTGCTTTTTGAATCATGTAATCGAAATGATTGCGCTTGATCGGCGCGCAGCACAGCCACACATCAGGTTCGGCGCTTTGCGGGCGGCGTTGTTCGCGAATCGAAAGTATCGCGCCTTCTTTTTTCTTTTGCGGCGTTTGTGTTAGCGTTGCGCGCCATTCGCCATCACGTCCGTTAAAAATCCGGATCGAATCACCTGCCTGCGCGCGCAACACATGCAGCAAATAATGTGTGTGATCCGGCGAAAGAATGATTTCGCTCTCGATTCTCAAATCATCGGCCAGATAAAGGCGAGGCCATGTATGGGGCGCTGTGCTCATCCGCCTATTGTATAGAGGAGGGTTTAAAGAGCGGTTAGGGAACAAAGTTCAGGGGCCAGGGTTTAAGGCTGTGGCTAACATACTGTAATGTATAGTTTATTCTGCATTTTACCAGAGCAATTCGGCTCATTCTGAAAATGTGGTCTTTTGGGGCAATCCCAGAACTCTGAACCCTAGCCTCTAAACTCTCAAGAAAGTTTTATTATGTGCTTGACCTTAGGCGCAGATTTCCTTAAGTATGCGCCTGCCTTACGGAATCGGTGGTAGACCCATCGCTAAAAAGAATGGTGAATAACCGTTCTAGTTAAACCGGTGATCCTACGGGAACGCCTTGGTTTAGTGGTCTAAACGAGGTTTCGTATGGTGTTAGAGTTGCATAGCTTGCGTCGATACAACGGCTGGTTTTAATCAGCAGGTCGCGCGGTGTAAGTCAGGATCCCCACACGGTAGGCAGCGTTGCTCTTCCGGCGTGGGTGTTGTTTTGTCAGTCATGCCATGATGGCACGGCTTAGGAACGAAAACGGAGATCGGATGCCTACTATTAATCAGCTCGTGCGCAAGAAGCGCCAACCGCTTAAGACCCGTGACAAGGTCCCCGCTTTGCAGGAATGCCCGCAAAAGCGCGGCGTTTGCACACGCGTCTATACAACGACACCGAAGAAGCCGAACTCGGCTTTGCGTAAGGTCGC
>DNGD01000054.1 GCA_003486725.1 Rhodospirillaceae bacterium | reverse complement strand
CGAAGCCATTTTGTCCCGATAGGCCCCTTCCACCGTGGAAGAGACGGGATGTCCTTGCGGTTTTTTAAACAAAACCGAAGAGATCCACGTTCTCGGGAATAGGGGGCTTATAGCGAGTCTGAAGGGGCGCTGTCAAATGGCAAGCATAAAAGGCTGCAAAGTGGTTAACGCCTAACCTAAAACCAGCCAAAAACCGAAGATAATGGCGATCAGGACGCCCAGCGCGACCCAGTTAAGGTATTTCTCGACAAAGGTGCGGATGGGCTCGCCGAATTTGCGAACCAGACCGGCCACCAGATAAAACCGCGCCGCGCGCGTGGCGATGCAGGCCAGAACAAACGGCAAGATGGGAAGTGCCGCCACGCCGCTCGCGATGGTCACCAGCTTGAATGGAATGGGGGTGAGACCCTTGGCCAGAATGACATAGACGCCCCACTCGTTGAATTCCTCGTGGAACCGCGCAAAGGCTTCTTGCAGATGATAGGTCTCGATAATCCATGTGCCGAGCGTCGCATAAAACCACGCGCCGATGGCATAGCCGAGCAGCCCGCCAACGACAGACCCCACGGTGCAGATCAGCGCATAACGCCACGCCTTCGCGCGGTTGGCCAGCGCCATGGGCAGCAGGAGGACATCGGGCGGAATGGGAAAGAACGAGCTTTCGGCAAACGCGATGGCGAACAGCACGAACGAGGCATACGGCCCTTCGGCTTGCCGAAGCGTCCAGTTATAAAGGGAGCGAATGGGGGACATGAAGAACTGACAGACGTTTCTTTAGGTGTTCGTGTGAAACTAAAGGAAACACGCTTCGAAATCAAATGCGAAGATTCTTTGGAAAACCGCGCGAAATATGCTTAGGTCAGCCATGTTGTAATCCATTTTCGAAGGTTAACCATATGAAGAACGTCGTCGTTGTCGGGGCCCAGTGGGGCGATGAAGGCAAAGGTAAAATCGTTGATTGGTTGTCATCCCGCGCGGATGTCGTGGTGCGCTTTCAAGGCGGCCATAATGCCGGCCACACGCTCGTTATCGATGGCGTGACCTACAAACTCAATCTGCTGCCATCCGGCATTGTGCGCAAAAACAAGCTGTCCGTGATCGGCAACGGCGTGGTGGTTGATCCGTGGGCCTTGCTGATCGAGATTGAAAAGATCGCCGAAAAAGGTGTTGTCGTGACGCCCGAGAATTTGATCATCGCCGAAAACGTTCCGTTGATCCTGCCCGTTCACGGGATTGTGGATCGTGCGCGTGAAGCCGCGAAGGGCGCGCGCAAAATCGGCACGACGGGGCGCGGCATTGGTCCCGCCTATGAAGACAAGGTGGCGCGTCGTGGCATCCGTCTATGTGATCTCACCACGCCCGATGTGCTGCGCGAGAAGCTTGAAGAATTGCTCGTGCATCATAACGCGCTGTTGCGCGGCTATGGGGCGGATGAACTCAAGACCGACGATGTGTTTGCGGAAGTCATGGCGATTGCGCCCAAGATTTTGCCTTTCAAAGCCGTTGTCTGGCAGCGCTTGGAAGAAGCCCGCAAGCAAGGCAAGCTGATCCTGTTCGAAGGCGCGCAAGGCTCGATGCTCGATATTGATCACGGCACCTATCCGTTCGTGACGTCCAGCAATATCGTGGGCGGCGCGGCGGCGGCCGGCGCGGGTGTGGGGCCCAAAACGCTGGGGCGCATTCTGGGGATTTGCAAGGCTTACACCACGCGCGTGGGATCAGGCCCCTTTCCGACGGAAGATTTGACGGAAGTCGGCGAGGGCCTCGGTCAGCGTGGGTTTGAATTCGGCACCGTTACGGGGCGCAAACGCCGTTGTGGCTGGCTCGATGCGGTGCTGGTGCGTCAGGCGGCCAAGATCGGCGGCATCGACGGGCTCGCACTCACCAAGCTTGATGTTCTGGATGGCATGAAGGAATTGAAAATCTGCCGCGCCTATAAACTGGATGGCAAGGAAATCGACCACCTGCCCGCCAACGCGGCCGAGCAAGCGCGCGTCGAGCCGATCTATGAAACCTGCGAAGGGTGGCAGGGAAGCACCAAAGGCGCGCGCTCATGGGCGGATCTACCCGCTGGCGCGATCAAGTATATTCGCCTGATCGAAGAGCTGGCCGAAGTGCCCGTCACGCTGGTCTCCACCAGCCCCGAGCGCGATGACACGATCCTCGTGCGCGATCCGTTCGCGGATTAGGCCTTATACGTTAAGGCTACGGTATATAAACAGGCACAGAACGGACCTTCCCCGCGCGGAAATCGGGGATGTGCCGTTGCAGGCGCGGCGGCGCTTCGTGAAACGCAATTGCATCGAGGCCCGCACGACAAAGGGCTAAAAGCTTCGCTCTTTCGCCTGTCAAAAATCCGGCATGCTTTGCTTGGCAATCCAGTTGAGCCGCATGACCTAGCAACATTTCCTTGGTAAAGAAGGCAGTGTCGCTCGCCTTATAGGGCGGGTAGGCGCTTTTTGTTTTGACGCAATACAGCTTCGTTTGGAGACCATAGGAACCTGACGTTGGTGTGTGATCCCTAAAAAAGGCCAAGGCCTCATCAAGCGGATTGGGGGGCTCGTACATAATCGTCTCTTTCAAATAATAAAACGCGGTTTCTGAACGCGCCCCGTTTTACCACGCGCTCCGTGAAACTAAATAAAATTTTTATATAGTTAATCGCTGGGGTTAATTCAGTCGCCAGCGCAGCTCACGCAGGATGACGTCGGTTTGCTGCGTTGGCACGGGCTCGGCCACCAGATCGCGCACGACTTCAAGGGCGGTGATGGCGGCGCGCAGATGGCCGCGCTCGGCTTGCAGATAGCCCAGCTCTTTCCACAAATCCTGATGACGCGGAGCGAACAGGATCATGCCTTGAATGGTTGAAATCGCCGCATCGACACGGTCTTGGGAAAGCAGGCGGCGCTTGACTGTGTGTTGCAGGCGCAAAAGAATCTCGCGGCTGCCCAAGGGGCGCAGCAACTCGGACGACAGATCGAGAAGGGTGGGTTTCTCGCGCTCCTCATCCAGCAGCTGGCCGTCATCATCGACGACATATTCGCCTGCGTCCTCGATCTGGCAAGTCTGTCCCGCGCGGAAGGGATCGATGATGACCTGCCCGTCACGCGCCGATAGGCGCAGCAGGAAATGGCCGGAAAGATCAAGGCCTGTCATCGCCCAGCCCATGGCGGACGCGACATGCAAATAGATAAGCCCCAGCATCACGGGCGAGCCGCGCCGGCGGTCGATCGTGTCCATCAAATTCGTGGCGCGGGGATCTTCGTTGTGGGCATCGTCGCCCTGATATTTGTTTTGCACGACAAGAACGCGGCGCAGGCGTTGCAACTGGTCTTCCAGCGTATTGGCCTTGCCGCCTATACGAAGCTGCTCCACCATCACGGAAAGATGTGTGCGATAGCTGTCCAGACCGGTCGTCGGTTTTTCAAGGCCGGCCAAAGCGAGCGCGGCCTCACCCAGATTAATGGCGCTATCGGCCATCTCTCCAGTGCGACGTAAAATTTTAAGGGAGTCTTGCTGCGTGGTCATCGAATCATTCTACCGCAGATCGGATGGAAATGGAATCGTGGAATCTCTTTTTGTGGAGAGTCTTCCTTAGATCGTCGGGGGAGAAAAAGCGTTCTCGATATGGATTGGCCAGCGCCACGGCAGGACGATCATACAATCGAAACGAATCGTGAATCGCGAAAAGCCTCGTTGTCGCGCAAGAAACAAATTACCGGTACGCGCCAATCGCGCCTTTTGCGCTTCGGTCACTGCCTCGGCGGCGGCCAGTTGATCGCGGCGCGCCTTGACCTCGATGAAGGCGAGGGTATTGCCGCGCGTGGCGATCAGGTCAATTTCGCCTTGATGCGTTTTGTATCGTGCGGCGATGATGCGGTAACCTTTTAACCACAACGCAATGCGGCACTGAAATTCGGCTATATGCCCGCGCCGGTACGATAACAGCCCGCGCTTTTGGCGGGTGGTGCGGTGAGGGGCTTGCTTGCTCACGACCACCCCGGTTTTTTGCGCGGATTATAGGGGTGCTTCTTCGCCCATTTTTCCAAAGTAGCCGCCAGATCCTCGGTGCCCGTTTCGGGTAACATGATCTTCAGTGTCACGAACATATCGCCCGCTTCGCCCTTGGGGGTCGGCACGCCTTTGCCTTTCAGGCGCATCACCGTTCCCGTGTTTGCGTTTTTGGGCAGGCGCAAGGAAACAGAGCCGTCCAGCGTCGGCACCGTAACCGTGCTGCCCGTCAACGCTTCGGGCAGGCTGATCGGCACATCCAGATGGATGGTGTTGCCTTCGCGTTTAAAGGTGGGATGCGGCGTGACCTTGATCTCGATAATCGCTGCGCCTGCCCCCCGCGCGCCGGCAGCGCCCAGCCCCTTAAGGCGAAGCTTGTGCCCATCCTCGGTGCCGGCAGGGATCGTGACGTCGATGGTTTTTCCGCCTTGCAGGTTGATGCGTTTCTTGACGCCCAGACAGGCCTCGGTGAAAGGAACCGCGACGTTGTACAAAACGTCCGCGCCTTTTTCTTCTTCGAAGCCGCCGCGGGAAGAGCCTTGCCGCGCGGTGTTGAAGAACTCCGAAAACAAATCATCGACGCCCATGCCGCCGCCGAAGCCAAAGGGATTGCCGGCTCTTCGGGTGCGGTGGGCTCCGCCCCCGCCCATGCCGCCAAAAGGATCGCCGCCGCGCGGACGGAAGCCGCGCTCTTGTCCGCTTTCGTCAATCTCGCCGCGGTCATAACGAGCGCGCTTGGTTGCGTCGGAAACCAGATCATAGGCCGCCGTGATTTCTTTGAACTTGTGTTCAATATCCTTGCGACCCTGATTCAGGTCAGGGTGATACTTTTTGGCAAGCTTGCGGTACGCGCTTTTGATTTCGGCATCGCTCGCGGTACGCGAAACGCCAAGGATTTGATAGGGATTGCTGGTCATAGGGCCATGATCGCAAAAAACCCCGGACAGTCAAGCGATTTGACCATCCGGGGCTTGATGCAAAAAGAGTTTTTACTGAATAATCTGCCAAGAGCCGTCGGGTTGCTGGCAAGCGCGGCCATAGCCTTGCTGCCTTTGGCCACCGACGGTGATCGATTGCTGGAACTCGCGGCAATAGGCACCGTCGTTGGAATAGCCGTCACGGATCGGGGTGATCGTACCGGCATTGCCGTTTTGCGGGTTGTTCCAAGTGATTTGTTGTCCGACAGGCGCGGTATAGGCGCGCGAGTTGGCATTGTTCATATAGGCGTAATCCGCTTTGTCGAGCGAAGCGCCGATCTCGTTGCCAAGCCAGCCGCCGAGGACGACACCAGCCGCCGTGGCCGCCAGACGGCCAGAGCCTTTACCGATGGTGCTACCGAGGAGACCGCCGACAGCCGCGCCGCCGAGGGTGCCGACGCCTTCTTTGGTGCCCATTTGTTGCGCCTGACAGGCTGGCAAAAGGAGGGCGAGGGCAAGAACGCCGATAAGGGAATAACGAAACATGGGGAACCTCATACTGATGGCGAAGGGAAACTCCAACCGTGACCATAGCCTATATGAGGATCATGGCGCAACTATGTCCAAATTCAGTGCTGCAAAGGGCAAGAAGGACGGGTAGTCTGGCCTTACGCTGATTCGTTTTTCCTTTTGGTAAAGACGCTTGCCCACCATGACCGACAAAAGCCCTTTTATTACAGATGACAAACTGCGCCGCGTGACAAGCTATGCCAGCATCGGCGTGGCGGCCACGTTGATCGCAGCCAAAATTGTGGCTTACGGGCTCACTGATTCTGTTGCGCTTTTGTCGTCTTTGGTGGATTCGGGCGTCGATTTGCTCGCGTCTTTGATTACCGCTTATGGCGTTCATATCGCGCTCCGCCCCCCTGATCGCGACCACCGCTATGGCCATGCCAAGGCCGAGTCTCTGGCGGCGTTGGCGCAGGCGGGCTTTATTCTGGTGTCCTCCGCGTTGCTGGCCAAGGAAGCCATCAGCCGTTTTATTTCGCCCGTGCCGATACAGCATCCCGAAATCGGCTATGCCGTGATGGGATTGGCTATCATCATGACGGCGGGGCTTCTGGTCTTGCAGACCTATACCGTAAGACGCACGCGGTCTTTGGCGATCGCGTCCGACCGGCTGCATTATGTCGGCGATATTTTGATCAATCTGGCGGTCGTGGCGACCTTTGCGTTTCAACAAATGTTGAACATCTCGTGGCTTGATCCGGCCTTTGCGCTGGCCATCGCAGGCTCGATGTGTGTGGGGGCGGTCAAGATCACTCGCCTTGCGGTTTGCGTCTTGATGGATGCCGAAGTCGGCGAGAAAGATCGAAGCGCGATTCAGGAGCTGATTTGTGGGGTTGATGGGGTGTGCGGCGTTCATGATCTGCGTACCCGTCGTGATGGCGAGCGCCTGATCGTTGAGGCACATGTCGAAATGGATGCGACGCTTTCTTTGGTGGAGGCGCACATTATCACCGAGGCTGTTGAAGTAAGTCTTGAAGAAAAATATCCTCAAGTTGACGTGGTCATTCATCAGGATCCCGTCGGCGTTGAAGAAAAACGCCGTGATGTCGAAATAGAACGCAACCACTCCCTTAACGAAAAAAAGCATGTTTGATCTTTTACTGCCCCCCGCCGCTTTCGCCCATGCCGCCGCGCTGATCGGGTTGTTTGTTTTTATTCACCGCCGCTGGGGTCTGTCTTGGTACGACGCGCCATTCACCGTATTGCTTCTTTTGTGGGCCTCGCTGGTTCTGGCCGCTCACGGTGCAGGACTCGTCAACAGCCTGAATGAACTCGCCATTTATATTCCTGCGACGTTTGTGGGTGCGGGGATCATGCTGGGGCTGCTGGATTCCGTTCGCAAGATTCCGGCTGCGACGCCGTTGCTAGCGCCGCCTCAACTTTCTTTTGCTACGCTTCAGAACGAGAAGATGAAGAGGTTTCTCTTCTGGTTTCTGGCGATCACGTTAGGGCTGTTTGCCTTTATCGTGTTTGTGATCGGGCAGAACGTCTATCCCGATAATGCAGACTCGATGATTTATCGCCTGCCGCGTGCGGTCTGGTATGTCAGCCACGGCAATCTGCTCCATCCGTTTTCGTCGCCTGATAACCGGCTGCTTTACTATCCGTTGGACGGCATTGCGCTTTATATCCCGCTGGTGCTTTATGGCCTGCCCGGAACGTTTCATGCGCTGCCATCCTTTATCGTCTGGGCGCTGATCGTCTATACGACCTATCGCTTCGGGCGCGCGCTGGGTGGCGACCGGCTGCTCGCACTGTTTGCCGCGTGGCTCGTGGGGATGACGCCCAGCATTCTGGCGCAGGCCAATTCGACCAACGACGAGATTCTGACGGCGGGCGCATTTTTGGTGTGCCTTTATATGGGCTGGCGCTGGCTGGTCACCGGCAGGCATCTTTATTTCTTCATGGCGGGGCTTGCGCTGGGGCTGAGTGTCGGCACCAAGCTACACATAGTCTTTTTGATGCCCATCATTTTGATGGCGATGGCGCTCGCGCTGTTTCCGCTTCGCACCTTTCCGGCGCGGCTGCGGATGTGGGGGAAGGCGATCGGATGGAAGACGGCCCTTCTGACGCTCCTGATTGTGGCGGTCATGTTCGCGCCGTTCCTGTTTTACAATTACGCGTCGGTTGGCCGTTTCTATTTCTTCGATGATTTTAAGCAAGATGTCTTCAATCTGTCCGCCAGTATGCAGGTTGGTTTTCAAAACCTGCTGATCTATCTCAGCCAGATGATCCTGTCGCCCATCGCAGACATGAATTTCTGGCCCGTCGCCAATGATCGCCAAGCCTTCAACACGTCCCTGAACGCGCTGTTCACGCCGTTGATCAAGCCGCTGCTCAGCACCGATCCGGCGCATTATCATCTGGGGTACCGCTTTGTCGGCGTGACGATCCCCGTGTCTGTGCGGTTCGTCGAGTTTTCGCTGTGGTCCGCGTTCATCTGGCTGTTGTGGCCAGTGCAAGGACTTCTGGCGCTGCGCCAGCGCTTCGCGCTGCGGGCTGTTTTCTTCCTGCTGGCGATGACGCCTCCCTTGTGGCTGTTGCTCTGGTCGTTTTCCACGCTGTATATGGAAGGCACCGCGACCTATTTCACCTTCTATCTGGTGTGTGCCGCGCCGGCCTCGATCATGGCGTTTGCCGCAATCAAACGTGCGGTATGGCATGAATTCCGCTGGGTGTTGATCACCATCGTGACGCTCACCAATCTGGTCATCTGCCACAATCTGGTGATGTATAGCGGCTTTCGCGCGCTGCCCGATTTGGTCTATGCCAAGAAGCTCCCCTATGACTGGCTGCTGACCGAGCAGCGCATCATCGATGAAATCCGCGCCGCCGACCGTATCCGCGTCGTCTTCACGCACGAGAAGATGCCGTATTTCGGCTACATGCACTGGAACCCGCGCGCGACCTATTACACGCCGTTCGAGATCAAGGAGGCGAAGAGCATGCCGGACTATCAGAACGTCTTGCAGATTCTGCCGATCTCCAGCCTGAACATGTACGGCTACATGCCGCTCAAGATCCCCGGCAAGCTGACGACCGGCGCGACCTATCTGGGCGCGGTGCGGGCGATCGGGCGTGAGGCTATTTTCGCGGTGGGTCGGGGGATCGAAAAGAAGTACCCCGAGGACTCGAACTACATCATCCTACAGGCCAAGATCGAGCAGAAGAGCGATAAGGAGTGGATTGTCTCTTTGGCTCGCGATCCCGTCGGCTTTTCGCCCAGTGATCAGCTGACCTTCACCTATACGCTCACGTATGGCGAAGACGTTGTGTTCAAGCGTGAGGCGAGCAAGGACCCCTCGCTGGCGTTGACGGTGCCCTTTAACCCGCATCAACACCGCCTGATCCTGACCACCATCGTGCATTCAGCATGGAGCGGGAAAGAGCTCACCCGCGCGGCCTATGCCATCGGCGGGTACGGCGCTTGGCTGCCAGAGGGCGGCGAATACTAGAAAGACGTGACGGGCGGCTTAAAATACGATAGGCTCCGCCGCCAAAGGCTCGGATAAACGAAGGTTATACAAAGATGGCTCTATCACAGGTTTTTGGCGATATTCANNGCGGGGAAGACGACCATTTCGCGTCGGCTTCTGGACTCCGACCCCGACATTAATCTGTCCGTTTCCGTGACGACGCGCGCGCCGCGCTCTGGCGAGGTTGAGGGGCGTGATTATCATTTTATCGACACGATCGATTTCAACCTGATGGTCAACCGCGATCAGCTGCTCGAGCATGCGAAAGTTTTCGGCAATTATTACGGTACGCCGCGCCAAGCGGTTGAAGACACGCTGGGGCAAGGCCGTGACGTGCTCTTCGATATTGACTGGCAGGGCACACAGCAGCTGGCCGAAAAAGCGCGTGACGATCTTGTCAGCGTCTTTATCCTGCCCCCCGATTGGCATGAGCTGGAGCGCCGCTTGTTCAGTCGCGCCCAAGACACACCGGCAGAGATCAATCGCCGCATGGCCAAGGCCTCGGACGAAATGAGCCATTGGGCGGAATATGATTACGTGATCATCAACCGCGATCTGGACGCGTCGATCGAAGCGGTGCGCGCCATTTTGCAAAGCGAGCGTTTGAAGCGCCGTCGCCTTGTCGGTCTTGCGGATTTTGTCAAAGGCCTTCAGGCCGGCACGTAAGGAAAATCAAACGACCCGCGAGACGGGCGCGTCATCGGCGCGCAGCGTCGTATCGAACGCGGCGGCAATTACGCGGATCGCCATGCGGTGCGGCGAGGTCAGCGTGATCGTATAGCCCTCGCGTCGGATCAATCCCGCCACTTCATAAGGCTTCAACGTCTCTAGTGCTGGTGCGATGGTGCTCAACGAATAATGATACGCGTGGCAAACTTTTTCCAGATTCACCGTCATCGTACAAAGCAAAGACTCGATGATCGCGGCGCGCAGCTTGTCCTCGCTTTTGACGCGCAGGCCGCGCGCGGTGCCGAAGCCGTAAGCCCGCACGCGCGTCTCGTAATCATCGACGGCGCGGGCGTTTTGGAAAAAGCCGCTTGTGGTCTGGCCGATGCTGCTGGCACCGACGCCCAGCAAATGATTGGCGCTGTCTTCGGTATAGCCTTGGAAATTGCGGCGCAACTTTCCCTTTTCCGCTGCACGCGCCAGCGAATCCATCGGACGCGCGAAATGGTCCATCCCGATTTCGGTAAACCCGGCGGCGCGGAACACGGCGCGCGCCGCATTCTCCATCGCCAGCGCGGCATAAGGCCCCGGCAGGATATATTGCTCCAACACGCGCTGATGCTTTTTGACCTGCGGCACGTGGGCATAGGAAAACAGCGCGATGCGGTCAGGGCGCAGCGACAGTGCCTGTATTGCGGTTTGCGCGACAGAGGCGGGCGATTGAATAGGCAGGCCGTACATCAAATCGAAATTGATGTTGCGGATGCCTGCCTCGCGCAGCATGGCGCAGACTTCCTCGACCATCTCGAACGGTTGAACGCGGCCAATCGCGGCCTGTACGTCGGGATCAAAATCCTGAACGCCGAGAGAAACGCGCGTGACGCCCAGCATGCCCAGCGCGCGGGCTTGTGCCTTGGTCACCAAACGCGGATCAAGCTCCATGGCAACTTCGGCGCAATCGCTCAGATCAAAACGGCGCACCATCGCGCCCATCATCAGCGCCATGTCTTTTTCCGACATCATGTTAGGCGAGCCGCCGCCGAAATGGATATGGCTGACGCGGCGCGGGCGCGATGCGGACAGCGCGATGTTTTCCAGCTCGCGATTCATAAAGCCGAGATAGGAGGAAACCTGTTCGTGGTTTTGCGTCGGATGCGTATGACAGCCGCAGTAAAGGCACAAAGCGCGGCAATACGGCACATGAAGATAAAGCGAAACCGGCTCTTCCGGCGTGATGGCGGCCAGCGCGGCTTCATAGGTTTCGGCGGTGATGCCGTCGTGAAAAGCGGTGGCGGGAGGATAGCTTGTATAGCGCGGGGCAGCCTTGCCCAGCCACAGATCGTCGCGCCCTGCCTTCTGCCCGAGAAGCCCGATAAACGGATCTTCAAGATCGAGGCTTTCCCCTTCCATTTCAGGCATAGTGGGTGAAAGGGCGGCGCTGCTGCGGATCAAGATAGCCTCGGGTTTTTAAGAGATGCGTAACGAATCAGCAGTCTATCACAACGGATTCTGCCCTAAAAGCGGCCATTCTGGCCAAAAAGTGTGACTAAAAAGGCGCGGCGGATTCCAAAAACGACACATTCCCGCTATTTTGTGACTTGAAGACAATTTGTAATCGTTTTTTAATGGCCTCGCAGCGATAAATGCTTTTGCCAAACCCGTCCTACTGTCGGTTTTCGTCTTACCTTATGGAGAAACTCATGAAGAATTCTGTTAAGCTTTTACTTGCTGGTGCCGTACTGGCTCTCGGTATGGGCGCCGCCACGGCGCAGGCAAGCAACCTTGACGTCGTCCGCGACTCAAACGGCACGCCGGTCAAGACCACCTCGGGCGATTGCCTTCGTTCGCAATGGATGAACAGCTCGGATGTTTGCCCCGGTGCAACACCCGTGATTTCGACCGAAACAAAATCTGTTTTCTTCGTTTTTGATAAAGCGACCCTGACCAAGGATGGCAAAAAGGCGCTCGACGCTTTGGCCGCCGACATCAAGGCCAAGGGCAACAGCGTAACGGCGGTTCGCGTCGCGGGTTATGCTGATCGCATCGGCAACGCCACGTATAATGAGAAGCTTTCTAAAAAGCGCGCCGACACGGTTCGCAAATACCTCGTCTCTAAGGGCGTTGTGAATGCGCAAGTGGTTGAAACCCGTTGGTTCGGCGACAGCGCGCCTGCGACGGATTGCCCCAAGAAACTGTCCAGAGCCAAGCTGATCAAGTGCCTGCAACCCGACCGTCGCGTCGACGTTGAAGTTGACACGATCCCCATGCCAGAAGGCGTAGAGGCTCCTAAGCCTGCTCCGGCTCCTGTCGCGGCTCCGGCCAAGAAGATGAAAAAAGCCAAGAAGGCCGTTAAGCCCGCTGCCAAGCAGTAAGCTTCAACAGCCTTTGGGCTTAACCGCCTAAAGACAAACAAGCCCGCCGTTCGCAAGAACGGCGGGTTTTTTGTTGGGGTGGGGGGATTGCATAGCCCTGACACCAAACACAAACCTTGCGATTAAGAAAATGGCCAAAAAACAAAGACTAACACCAACAAATGGTGTCGCGTAGGCTTGGTTAAAATCTTGGTAACCATTTGATATTAATAAATCATTTACGTTGATTCTGGGCGTGAAAGTAAATTTAAGTCTGTCTGCCCACCCCCTAAATTTGGTAAACT